>JBFRWJ010000477.1:0-5572 GCA_051439525.1 Spirulina sp.
GGCTTGGGGCATAATAATGAAAGTAACGGTAAGGGGCGTATTTAATCCCAAGGCTTTTGCGGCTTCCTTTTGACCTCGGGGAATGGCTTGCAGTCCTCCGCGAATATTTTCTGCAAGATAGGCAGAACTAAAGATGGTTAAGCCAATAATCGCTCGCAAAACGCGATCGGGGCGCATTCCTTCCGGTAAAAATAGAGGAATCATCACCTGACCCATGAATAAGATGGCAATCAAGGGAATACCGCGAATAATTTCGATATAGAGAACCGAAAAGAGTCGCACAACAGGTAAGTTACTCTGTCTTCCCAAAGCAAAGATAACCCCAATGGGAAAACAAAGGGCAATACTAATGGTTGCCATCAGTACCGTGAGCATTAAACCGCCCCATTTACTCGTTGTCACCCCTTCTAAGCCAAAACCGCCTCCAATTAACCACAGTCCAATGATATAAACCAACAACCAATTTATGGCGACATATTGGCCCAATCCGGGAATTTTTCCGCCAATTTTCTGCCCTCCCCAAGCTGAAACTACGAGCAGTATTAGCAAACCGATAATTGCTAATTTGTAGAGGAGAGGAATGGGAAAAATAAAAGCAATGAGCGCCGCGATCGCGAGACCGATTAAGATATTACGACTAAATAAGTTAGTAACATTGCGAGCAACAATTCCCCAAGAAATTCCTGCAAATAGAACAATAATACTCAGCAAAACCCAAAGCCGCCAATATTCTTCGCTGGGATAGCGTCCGACTCCAAAAAGATGTAAATTTGCGGGAATCACAGCCCACTGTGCTTCGGTTAATGCCCAAACGCAAAAACCATATCCCGCATAAGCAAAAATCCCCAAAATAATGAAGGTAATGAGGGCATTATACCAAGGAGTTAATAGATTTTTTATGACCCAGTTGACGGGAGAATCTCGGATTTCTGGGGGTGGAGCCATCTCTGGTGTTGGATTTTGAGGCGTAATCGTTGTCATTTTATTAGTTATTAGTTATTGGTTATTGGTTATTGGTTATTAGTTATTGGTTATTGGTTATTGGTTCTAGAAAAACAGGTGGCGATCGCCAAACAACAAATAACAAATAACAAACAACTATTACCTCTCTTTTAATTGAACGCTGCGATTGAGTTGGTTCATGCTAAAGGAAATTACCATATTCATTAACAAATAAGTGACCATGATGAGCAGCATGACTTCAATAGGACGACCGGTTTGGTTAAATGTGGTATTGGAGACCGAGTAAATATCGGGATACGCGATCGCGAGTGCCAAACTGGAGTTTTTTGCTAAGTTTTGATATTGACTGTTGAGAGGGGGAATAATCACTCGCAAGGCTTGGGGAAAAACCACTAAGCGCATAGTTAAATTAGACCGCAACCCCAAGGCTCTCGATGCTTCCCATTGACCTTTGGCGACGGATTGAATTCCGGCTCTGACAATTTCGGAAATAAAGGCTCCGGTATAAATCACTAAACCTACTAATAATGCGCTTAGCTCTAAAGTAAGTCTCAAACCGCCTTCAATTTGTCCCACTTCTTCCGGTTCGTGAGGAAATTCCCAGCCCAAGCCAAATAGGAGAATTAAAAAGGCAACAATGGCCATGACCCAGAGGACGATCGCTTGGTTTTGTCCCGACTCGCCTCCTTCGACAATGGCTTTGGTGCGCGATCGCCAAACGAAAATCGCTGCGATCGCCCCAACAACCAAAACCGCCGCACAAATTCCAAACCGTCCCGCTTCCCCCGGCCAAGGCATATATAACCCTCGCTTGCTGGCATAAAATATACCAAAAAAGGAGAAGCGATCGCCCGGTCTGGGGAGCTTAGAAAAGACGGCCAGATACCAAAATAATAATTGCACCAATATGGGAATATTGCGAGCGATTTCCACATAAACTTGACTGATTTTCCGCAACAGCCAATTATCCGAAAAACTGGCAACCCCTGCGGCGATTCCTAATATTGTCGTTAAAATAATGCCTAAAACGACCACTCGTAACGTATTCACCAAACCCGCTAACATGACCCTTGCATAAGAACCCGCCACGGGATCGCTCGGATCGTAATTAATCAAACTTTCGCCAATGGCAAAAGAGGCTTGAGATTGGAGAAAGTCAAATCCGAACTTGATTCCCGCTCGCTGCATATTCACATTTAAGTTATAGCCGAGGAGGGTGAAAATCGCGATCGCGGCGAGGACGGCAAGGATCTGTAAGGCTATTTTCCAAAAGCGATCGTCTCGCCACAGGGGAATACTTCGTTCGTTGGCACTCATGTTATGGGTTAGTCGTTATTCGTTATTTGTTATTGGTTATCGATATGTTCTTGTGATAATCGAGATAGCAGCCACGATTGGATACAGAGGCTGCTATTCTACTTAAAGAGATTTAACGGAAGGGAGGAGCATAGAGCAAGCCGCCTTCAGTCCAAAGGTCATTTAAACCGCGATCGAGTTTAAATTGAGAATCTTCCCCTAGGTTGCGCTTGTAGATTTCGCCATAGTTGCCAACACTGGAAATCACTTTCACCATAAAGTCATTTTCCAATCCCAAACCTTTTCCGAGATCCCCTTCTTCTCCTAAGAAACGCTTAATGGTGGGATCTTCGCTCTCTTTCATCTCCTCGACGTTTTCCGAAGTAATGCCCAGTTCTTCCGCTTCGATTAAACCATAAGTTACCCATTTGACCACGTCAAACCATTCGGAATCATTGTTAATCGTCACCGGTCCGAGGGGTTCTTTCGACATGGTGACATCTAACAAAATATGGTCGTCAGGGTTAGAGAGGGTACTGCGACGAGCCAGTAATTGGGACTTGTCGGAGGTAAAACCATCGCACAATTCGTCATCGTAAGCGGCATAAGCGGGATCGGCTTGTTGGAAGGTCTTCACTTCCGGGCTCGCTCCCGCTTTACGCATTTTATCGGTCAGGTTTAATTCTGTAGTCGTTCCTGCTTCAACACAAACCGCTTTACCATCAAAATCTTCTAACTTTGTCAATCCGCTATCTTTGCGAACCATCATCCCTTGACCATCATAGAAGGTGGTGGGCGCAAATTCCATGCCGACTTCTGTATCGCGATTCAGAGTCCAAGTCGTGTTGCGGGAGAGCATATCCACTTCTCCCCCCGACAATGCCGTAAAACGTTCGGTCGAGTCCAAACGACGATACTCAACTTTATCGGCATCTCCCAAAACGGCTGCAGCGACGGCTTTACAGACATCGACATCTAAACCGGAATAGTCTCCAGATTCGTCCACATAACTGAAACCGGGAATGCCGCCATCAACGCCACAGTTTAAAATGCCTTTTTCTTTAACGGCATCCAAACGGCTTGTTTTTCCCGTACTGCCTGCACCCTCTCCACCGGATCCCGAGCCTGAGGGGGTCGCACAAGCAGCCAAAGAAGCAGCGATCGCCGCCGTTAGTAAAAAAGAACTGAATTTACGCATTGTTGTTACACACCACATCGTTAAGCGATATTGATAATTTATTAATCTCTATCAGGTTAAGCAAATCGTGAAGTGTAAATCAAGACAAATTGTAAAGATTTTTTGAAAGTACGAGCAAAATCTTAAGAAGTTTCCCTAAAGAGTGATTTTTCCAGTCAATCTCACAGTTTCGTTGACGGCAAAACTTTACGGCAAAACTTTAACGTTGAGCGGCTAAATCGCGAATGAGGGAGGTTCTCGCGCGAATATAGTTGCTGAGAAGTTCGGTTTCGTGCCCCTCGAGCGATCGCTGGCGTTCTAATTGTTCTAACAACCATTCCACTAGGCTGGCATCATCTCGCCCCAAGATCGCCGGAGCGTGGGTGTTTTCGACGAGGGACCAAAGTTGGCGCAATAAGGTTGGAGTCATGGCTTCATTTACTGAAACAACAGTTCTCTACAGGAGAGAGGAAAACTTAATAATGTTTTAACATTTAATTGCTCCCTCATCACCATAGCCCATTCGATGGAGTTAGAGGCCGATCTGTTTCTAGGTTGATACAACTCGAAACATTTTTTAGAAGTTGGTAATGGTTCATGGGCGATCGCTACTTGTTACTCGTTACTCCCTAAATGGCGGGTTTGATACTACAATGCAGCCAATGATATGCAAAATCTTAGGAAAATCAACCCTATGAGTAATTCCGATCGCATCCCTGTAGGTATTGTGGGCGCTTCTGGTTATGGCGGCATTCAACTGGTTAAGTTGCTGTTAGATCATCCTCATGTGGAGATCGTTTACGTGGGGGGAGACAGTAGTGCAGGGAAGGAATTTGGCGATCTGTACCCGCATTTGCGCGATCGCTTCAACTTAAAAATTGAACCCATCGACTTAGAAGTTATCGGCGATCGCTGTCGAGCCGTCTTTTTGGCACTTCCTAACGGGTTGGCTTGCGAGATGGCTCCTAAATTACTGGAAAAGGGGTGTAAAGTCCTCGATCTTTCGGCAGATTATCGCTTTGATAATTTGGAAACTTATTCGACTTGGTATAAAAAAGAACGCCGCGATCGCGAAGTGGCAGCAACGGCGGTTTATGGTTTGCCGGAATTATATCGCGATGCCATTAGAGAAACTTCCCTGATCGGCTGTCCCGGGTGTTATTGTACGGCTAGTTTGCTGGCGCTGGCTCCGTTACTCAAACAAGGGCTGATCGTGCCGGAATCTGCCATTATTGACGCAAAATCGGGAACTTCGGGAGGAGGACGCAAAGCGGCGATTAATTTGCTGCTGGCGGAGGCGGATAATTCTCTGAGTGCTTATAATGTTGCTGGGGCGCACCGTCACACTCCGGAAATTGAGAATATTTGCAGCGATTTAGCCGGACATGAGGTTAAAATCCAATTTACCCCTCACCTCATCCCTATGGTACGGGGAATTTTAGCGACGGTTTACGCGACTCTGCGGGATCCGGGTTTGGTACGAGAGGATATTATTACGATTTATAACGCTTTTTATCGTTCTTCTCCGTTTGTGAAGGTTTTGCCCAATGGCGTTTATCCTCAAACCAAATGGGCGGCGGGAACGAATTCCTGTTATATTGGTTTAGCTGTGGATACTCGCACCGATCGCGTTATCGTTCTTTCGGCGATCGACAATCTCATCAAGGGACAGTCCGGACAAGCAGTACAAAATTTAAACATCATGATGGGGTGGGAGGAAACGTTAGGACTGCCTCAATTGGCATTTTATCCTTGAAGACAAGAGAGGGGATAATAGGGTTTGAAAGTATTGAGTTGCAAAAGAGATGAATCTTTTATTGGCCGCGATCGCCATAAGTTTTCCCACTCCTGCAATTTCAACAATGGTAGCGTTGAAAATTTCGACGGACTCTACCAACTACAGGTTTCAGGATTTAAGTCCGGTTGCGAATTCGTCACCGGACTTAAGTTCTAGCGGCAATTGGCTCTAACAGAATGGTTGGGTTTCTCCTCCATCCCGAAGGAAAACACTCGAATTGTCTTGGAGCGATCGCTCTTGTTTTCAAGTCTTTCTCTGCACTCTATTCGACCCAATCGGGTTCAGGATTTAAGTCCGATTGCGAATTCGTCACCGGACTTAAGTTCTAGCCGCAATTG
>JBFRWJ010000478.1:0-3267 GCA_051439525.1 Spirulina sp.
ATTTCGAACATCCCTATTATTTGGCAGGTTTTACTATGATTGGTGCCCCGTGGTAATTACAAGTAACCAGACAACAGACACCAGACACCAGATATCAGCTATCAGTTATCAGCGAATAGGGAATAGGGAATGGGGAATTCCGTAAAATTATGGAGCGGGCATTTTTTTCTCGTCCCGATCGCTGAAGTACGAGCAAGATGTTTGCTTCACTCCTTCACAATTCATTGCGTGTTGCTATCGGAAGTAGGCGATCGCAACATTCCGTCAAATTATCAGATGGCGATAAAACCCAAGTCAGATGCTTGCTTCAACTATTCACAATTCATCGAGTTTTGTTCTCGAAAATCTGAAGAGGAAAACTTTGAAATCAGTAAAATTACGGATTACGGATCTTATCTGCGTCCTGATTCATGAAGTGGAAATAAAACAAATGTTTTGCTCGCTCACATTTTGTTGCGTTTTATTCTCGGAAATATGAAATCGGTAATGGGAGAATTCCGCAAAAGTATCGCGATCGCCTCTCAACTCTTATTGCGATATCTTTTGAAATCGTAAAAATACCCAATTTTTAAAATTTTACAAAATCAAGTTTTTGTAAAGTGTTTTATGAAGTTTTGGTGAAGTTCTTTTTGTTTCAATACAAAAAATTTAAATTGAACTAATATTCTGATACAGGTCTTTTGATGGCAAAATCCAATCATGAACGCTCCCTCCCGTTTGGTTTTTTCCTTAACATTTGCCTTGGGGTTGAATGGCATTTACCAACCAGTGAGTCGCACTCAGTCGATCTCACCAGCTTTGGATGAAATCAAAACAATAATCGATCAAAACGGTAATACTTATAATATTGAGGGTGGGTTGCGATCGGGAGGAAATTTATTTCACAGTTTGCGAGAATTTGGCCTGAGTTCTGGGGAAATTGCCAATTTTTTGACACATCCCAATACCCAAAATATTCTTACTCGTATTGTCGGTGGAAGTCCTTCTTTTATTGACGGTTTAATTCAAGTGACGGGCAGCAATGCCAATCTCTATTTAATGAACCCTGCGGGGATCGTATTTGGAGGAAATGCGAGTCTGAATGTCAGGGGAGACTTTTTTGCCACGACCGCAACGAGAATCGGTTTAGAGAAGGGGATTTTTAGCGCTTCGGGTACGAATGATTATGGCAATTTAACTGGAGATCCCCTCAGCTTTGAGTTCGACAGCGCTAACCCCGCCACAATCGTCAATGCAGGAACTCTCACAGTTGATGCAGGACAAAATATCGGACTCATCGGAGGAAATGTCATCAATACCGGCACGCTGAGTGCTAAGGGAGGCGGCATTCTCGTTACCGCCGTCGCTGGAACGAATCGCGTGAAATTGTCTAGACCGGGAGATGTACTGAGTATAGAATTTGAAGTCCCCCGATCGCCGGATGGGGAGGTATTGCCCGTAACTGCCCTAGATATACCGCGTTTGTTGACAGGGCCCGAAAAACGGGTTGATAATGGCGCGATCGCAGCCCTCTCGGAAACCGTACAAGCAGCAGGGACGGCATGGATTTCGGGAAATCTTGATGTCAGCACTTCGACCCCGCTCAGCGCAAGCAATACAACGGCGGGGGGTTTGGGAGGAGAGATCGGTATTTTTGGAGATCGCGTTCTCTTGGATAATGCTAACCTAGATGCCTCGGGACACAGTGGCGGCGGCGATATTCGCATTGGGGGAGATTACCAAGGAGAAGGGAATTTACCGACAGCGACTTACACGGCGATCGACTCGGATTCGACTTTGAGTGTCGATGCGATCGCTTCGGGGAATGGCGGCACCGCGATCGTTTGGGCGAACAAAGCGACTTATTTTGACGGTACGATAAACGCGCGGGGGGGATCCCGTTCTGGAGATGGGGGATTTATTGAAATATCGGGCAAACAAGACCTTTTCTTTACCGGATCTGCTGATACAAGGGCGACTGATGGGGTAAATGGCACACTGTTGCTCGATCCGGCAACACTCTTGATTAAAGACGAAGATCCCTACGAAGATCTGACAGGGCATGTTATTTTGCAAGCGAAAGACGAAATTATAATTCACGCTTCGGTCGATGAATTGGAGTTCGAGGAAGCTAACTCCGTTCTTTTTGAAGCGGATACCCTGACCTTTAAAGCATCTCTCGAAGCTAAAAATATTACCTTACGCGCCAATACCACCGATATCGATGCACGGATTAACGGCTCGGGAACGCTCACCTTGCAAGCACTCGATCCCGGTCAAACTATTTTTATCGGCGATCTGCCCAAATCTTTTAGCGGCGATCCCGGACTGATCGTGAATGGCTATGAGTTAGATAATCTGCGCGGTTTTAAGTCCATTGTTATCGATGGCGGCTATAGTTCCAGCGATGTTTATTTTTTAGAAGGGGAACGCCTGCAAAAACCCGTGACTATTACCGGAGCCACCAATCTCATCGGGCCCGATCGCGCGCAAACTTGGACGCTCACGGGCAATGGAAGCGGTACGATGGCAGGATTTCCCCAAACCGTCAGCTTTGATAATGTGGCAAAAATTACGGGGGGAAGCGGCAATGATACTTTTATCTTCAATGATGGCGTGAATTTTAATGGGGCGATCGCCAGCAGTGGCGGCACGGATGTTCTCGACTACTCCAATTACAGCACTCCCGTCACCGTGGATCTAGACAATAAGATCGCTCCCGGAACCTTGGAGGTTGTGGGCATGGATATGGCAATCTTACCCAATATTACTCCTTCTCCTTCTCCCTCTCCCTCTCCCGCTCCTTCTCCTTCTCCCTCTCCCGCTCCTTCTCCCTCTCCCGCTCCTTCTCCCGCTCCTTCTCCTTCAGATTCCCCGAGTTCTTCTCCTTCAGATTCTTCTGCGCGATCGCCCGGTGCTTCTTCTACTTCAAGAGTGGATAAAAATACCAACAAAACCCCGAAGGAAACCGCAACTCCGGATCTCGCAAACAACCAAGTGACGGGAATGAGCGCCGATCGCCCCCAAAAGAGTAGCGAGATCGAACGTCAAAGAATCGCCTATCGCCTCGATCTCGAGGATATCAAAGGAGCGATCGAACTGCTCGATCGCTACTACACTCGCACGTTTTTGCACTATTTCGGCAAGGATGACGCCTCTATCCCCACCACTTCCCTCGACCATCTCCAGTACGTCTTGCGCCAGATGGAGGCAGAAACCGGGCAAACCACCGCCAGTTTCTACATCTTCAGCCGTCCCGAAAAACTGGATTTAATCCTCATTCCTCCC
>JBFRWJ010000479.1:0-5978 GCA_051439525.1 Spirulina sp.
TGGATAGTTGATCGGTTACCACTTCACCATCCATAGGGGTTGACATCCCTTGGAGTCAATCGTAAAATAAAAGTCAACAATTTGGAGAGAGCGATCGCATTGATGTCTAGTAAAGTTAGAGAGCAATAACATTGAAAGAAGATTATGGAACCGAGCGATGCACAATACTTGATTATTACGGCTCTCGATACTTTGGGGTTTCTCATTTACCATTTGTACGATCGAGAAACCGGAAATTGGTATATTGAGACATCAAGTAATGTTCTCCAGCGATCGGTTATTCTGCAAACAGGAGATATCTATCCCACAGACTGGGTTCAAAACTATGACAGCAACTAATCCAATTAAACAACAACAAATCAAGCGGATGGGAGAACTGGCAGAAATTTCCCGTCAAAGATATTTAGATGCTGGAGGCGATCCTCTTCATTCAACGAATGGGCATGAATGGATGAATGAAGAGGAAAAACAAGAATATTTAATCTTAGCAAGGCAAGTATTCGATCGAGAATCCGTTAATAATTATATCAAAAACAACGGAACTTGGCAAGAGCGATTTGAACGTTTTAAAGCAGGAATGAAAGCAAAACAATGAACAATGAACAATGAACAATGAACAATGAACAATGACCTCCGGCTGAAGTCGATTAACATAGCGCGAAAGAATTTGAGTAGACATGAGGCCAATATATTCTCTGTTTAAAAGTGTACGCGATCGCTTGGCTGAATTTCAAGATTTTCTAAAATATCAAAAAATCGCACCTGTTTCGAGTTAAAATCGACGGTTACAAAACAAGGTTGATGAATTGATTTGAGGGTTCCGGCATTAATAACCGTTAAATGTTCAAACTTGCGTACCATTCGGCGATGAGTATGACCGTTAATGGCAAAATTATACTGATGAGAATGAATGAGATCTTGGAGTTCAAAATTAGATTCTAAGGCATATCCCCAATCATCGGGTAGTAATCTTACCATATCGCGATCGCCAATCCCATGACAGAGAAGTAACGAACCCGCTACAGTGGAAAAAGTCCGCGTTGGGGGTAAACTTGAGAGAAAATGATAGGATTGTGCCGAAATATCCGTAACTTGTGTTGCTTCGGATAAATCCCGCATTTCTTCTTCTAACAACCAGCGATCGTGATTTCCTCGTACTGTTAGCACTTGATATTGTTGGAGGAGTTGACAGCAGCGATCGCTATTTCCTTTCCCATCAACAATATCTCCTACGCATAACAAGCGATCGAGGTTTTGGTTCTGTAAATATTTTAAGGCGATCGCTAACAATTTCGCTTCCGCATGAATATCGCCAATAATCCCGATTCGCTGCAATAATTGAGAACTGCGATCGCTCATCCTCTTGACAATTTTATTGGTCAACGTAGGTTGGCTTGAGGCACGAAACCCAACTTATTATCGAATTTGTTTGACCGAATCGCAATAGAAATTTGATGTTTCAGTCCCCTGAAAGGGGATTGGTTAGAAAAGCTGAAACTCCGCTTGGGAATCTTTTCACGCTTATCGTTAATGTTTCAGTCCCCTTAAAGGGGATTGGTTAGAAAAGCAACCGGAGTCTCGTCATACCAGAAAACGCTGATTGTTTCAGTCCCCTTAAAGGGGATTGGTTAGAAAAGTGGGTATAGTCTTTTATTCACCTGCTCAAGCCAACCAGAAGTTTCAGTCCCCTTAAAGGGGATTGGTTAGAAAAGTTGAATCTCAATTTAGTGAGTTTCTGCATCATCATTGATGGTTTCAGTCCCCTTAAAGGGGATTGGTTAGAAAAGAGCCCCCTTTCAGAAGCCTTACTATGAGCCTATTCTAGCAGCCAATTTTGTGGCAGTCAAGCCAGCCCCCAAATTATTGAGACATATTAGCAACAAGTACATCGATCGCACCGCCCAAACCCTTGCCCTGAAAGAGCTTTGTGGCAGTCAACGAAAGAATGCGGGTTTCAGCGATTTACGATTTGCCACAACGGTGTAGTTATCGCTCTTTTTTACAATCATCGGTCAATAAAATTTCTTGGCGATCGCTCCGTCGGTAAAGAAGCCAAACAGCCAGTTTCCTCAAATTGTTGCAATGCTTGTTCGGCTTGTCCTGCCAATTCTAGCTCCTCATTGGTAAAGGTTAAAAGAGTGGGAACGGGAAGCGGAAAAGGCGTTTTCAAAGGAATCTCGCCACCCACAAAAGGTTGACCGTTGTAGATTCCCGCGACTCCTAAATAAGACCCACTGCGAATGATAAATCTGCGATCGCGCGTGCGAATCTCGGCATTATTAATCACCTGTCCTGTTGTAAACTGACTAAAACCCACCTCACTGTTTTCAACAATGCAAACCTTGCCTTGAATCGAAGTCGGGTAAATGGAGAGAATGTGTTCGTATCCCATCCACATCCCCAAAAAAGGCGCGATCGCGGGATCGACTTTCGACCAAGCATTAACGAAGGCTTGATATTCTTGTCTCTCTTCATCCGTTCGGTAATCGTCCAAATAAATGCTGAATTCACCCGATCGCAGTTCTTGAATTCTACGGGATAACTGAGAACGCAATTGCTCCATTTCTCTCTCGGTGGGATAGCGATCGCTGGCTTCAATAATTGGGGTTAAAAGGAATACCAGCAAACTTGCACTGAAAGCCTTGAATAGAGTTTGGAAACAACCAGAACATCGAGTTTTAATTTGCACTGCTTTCTCTCCCGTGAAAAATGTTGTGTCGACTTGCCAAAGCAGGCGATCGCAGACCCAACAAAATTTATCTGCGATCGCCTTTTTTGCTTACACCCTAAACATCTTTTGATTTAACCGTGACTGCTGTCGTACTGGGAGGATCTTCCCCGTTTGACTCATCAGAATTGAGTAACTCTTTGACTTGAGTAATTAAATTCCCCAATTTCCCTTCCTCGAGTAAAGAATTAATCAGAGAAAGTCCGCTTGTAGACAGTAACAGCTTGTTAATATCATTGATATCACCTTTTCCGTTACCATTGCCATTCGCCCCCGGAAAAGCATAAATTCGCGCATCTCCCAACACCCCCGGTTGGGGAGCCAACGCCTTCGCCAATTCCGGCAATTTGTCGGCGATTTCCGGGAAAATGAGTTTTATCACCTCAGCCGTCCGATTCGCATTGCTAAGGGCATTTTCCGACTCGATCAGCGCCTTTTTACCCTCTGCTTCCGACAAATCTTTATACTTATTTGCCTCTGCCAGAGTGCGAATGGATTCCGCTTCCAATTCTGCCGCTTGACGAGCAATTTCCGCTTGACGGCGACGGCGGAACACTTCAATTTCCACCACATTGTTATCGGCAATTTGTCGTTGTTGCGCCTCTTTTTCTGCCTCAATTACAGAGAGACTGCGATCGCGTTCTGCTTCTTCCACCTGTTTTGCCGTTTGTACCGCTACCTCTGCCTGCATTCGTTCCGCTTCCGTCGCCAGGCGTTCCTTGTCCTTGTTGGCGATCGCGATCGCTGCCTCTTGTTGTGCCAACCGAGACTCTTGTTCCGCCGATGCTACCTCAATTTTAGCCCGCAAGCGAGAGGCATCTACCGTTTGCTGGCGGGTAATTTCCGCGACTTCTGCTTCTTGTTGTTGCAAAGCACGAGCGATTTTCAGTTTCTTATTCTCCTCCTCGAGGGCAATATCCGACTCGATTTGACTTTGTTGGACTGCCAATTGTTGGCGAATGGTTTCCTCTTCCACGGCTTTATCCTGGAGGATTTTATTGCGTTGGATCTTGGCCGCTTCTTGGTCTTTCGCCTCTTGAACTTCCCGTTCCCGTTGTGCCTTTAACGCCGCAATTTCTTGCTGTTGCGTTAATTGCAACGCCGCAATTTCTTTTTCTTGGTTCAGGTTAGCTTCTTGTTTTTGTTGGGCAATCGATAAAGATTGTTTTTCGGCATCGAGTTCTTGTTGTTCGATGGTGACTTTGGTCGTGAGTTCAACTTCTTTCTTTTGTTGAATGGAACGTTGAATCGTCTCCGTCCTCAACTTCACCCCTTGAGCATCAAAGAAATTATTTTCATCATAAGTATCGCTTTCTTCGATTTCCGAAATGGCGATATTATTCAGGGTCAAACCTACCTTTTTCAAATCCTGTTGAATCAGATTTAAAACCTCATCGGCAAACCCCAACTTATCCGAGTCAATTTCTGCCAAACTCTTCCGTTTTGCGGCTGCACGAATGGCATCATCAGCCCGTTTTTCGAGGGCATCTTTAATATCGATTTCCGAAATTTTACTTTTTTTCGATAACCTTGCCGCGGCCATCTTAATATCTTGCTCGTCGTTGTTAATGCAAACATAAAAAGTCACCCGCATATTGGCTCGCAGATAGTCTTGGGTGCGAACGGCTAAATCTCCCGTGCGTTCGACATCGATGGAAATCTCCCGCAACGGGACTCGGGTGAGTTCGTGAAATCCGGGTAACACCACGCAACCGCCATTAATAATAACTCTTTGTTGTTTAACAAAAAGACCGCCGGTTCGGACAAAGGCTTCATTATTGGGGGTGATATTGTAAACCAATTTATAAGCCCAAAGCCCTAAGACGAGCAAGACAATAATTCCGACAATTCCTGCCGCCGCAATGAGAAGACCGCCTCCCAATCCTCCTCCATTCAAATTGGGAGCTTGCATGGGAAAAGTGCGAACGGCAACGAGGGGTTGCGTCTGATGTTTCAATGTCAAATGAGAATGGTCTGTTAAGGACTCTTCTAGGGACATTGAGGGCAAAGATTGCAGAAAAGTTAGCAAAAATTTAGGATTCATAGTACCTCAAATTTAATGAGAATGAGCGTCTTTTATCGAGTCCGAATTTGCCAGCCAGCGATCTTCGTCAGAGGTATCTTTCGCTAAAACGAGATAGCTATGTTTGCGGCGATCGATGACAATCACTTGCTGTCCTCGTTGGGGAATTATTGTCGCCCATTGCGGAATTGTCGCCCCAACGCTAACTAAGTTTTTGTTCGTATCGGAAACATCCACTTGACCGATTTTCCCTTCAGTAATGCGAGGAATTGTTTTAGACGCAACTGTGCCGAGACAACCAATCAAGCGATCGCTACTGACATCCTCTCCGAAAGAGGCAAATAATTTCCCCAAAGGACGGGCAATCAAACCTCCTATTTGTAAACCCAACCAAAACGAAACCAGAAAAATAACACCTCCCCATCCGATAATGGCAACGGGAATAAAACCGAGAAAATGGAACGCGATCGCATTGAGCAGCCATCCCGTTAATCCCCACAAACACAGATCCGTTGCCAGCAAGAGAATGAGAGGGACTTTCCCGAGTCCCAACCACCCGAGAAGTTGAGGCAATCCGATGTCCCCTTCAGCCTCAATATCCACCTCTGTATCGGCATCTAAATCTAAGAGATCGTTACCACCAACATCGTCATCTCCTCCACCCGCACTAATGGCAATTAGAAAGAGGAGAATGCCGAGACCCAAAATAATCCAGTAGGGAAGATTGCTCAGACTGTAAAACATGGTTGGGAAGCAAAAGTGCAGATTGAAAAATCTTACCAATAGTTTAATCGCGAATTCTCCCCGATGCTGCAAATCGACACGATTTTTAATTTTTGCGGCTTATTTCTGCCTTAACCTGCTTTATCCTGCCTTCACCCGATCGCACCGACAGGATGACTCGTTTTTTGATGGTGACGCGATCGCGCGTGCGATCGCGTCGGATATAATATTTTTCATCAGCAAAATAGCCAAGAAAGTATGGCTAACCCAACAAGCCGAAATAGTGGCGCTTCTTTGCCCCTAAAACTAGCACAAATCAACAAAAAGTAAAGATGAACAACTTTGAGATATTGACCTTCCCAAAATCTCGCAGAGCGACATTTGATGTGGGAAAAATCGGGTCAAAAAAACACCATGTCGTCGCCTTGTTGGAAATTGACGTGACTGACGCAAAAAAGAGAGTCAAAGAATCAATTGAAGCTGGAAAAAAGGTAAGTTTTACCT
>JBFRWJ010000480.1:0-4751 GCA_051439525.1 Spirulina sp.
GTGTATAAGAGACAGCACGATGACCGATCGCCACATTTTCCGCCAAACTCGCACTGGCATCGATAACCGCCGTAGGATGGATTTGGGGTGGGAGCTGATAGGGTTGATAAAACAGAGAAATCGCGATCGCGAATAACAAGCGAGGATGGGGCGTGGATATCCAAGCGATCCCGCGATCGCTCGCGAGGGTTTGCAATTCTTCATCTACGGGTAAAATCAAAGCACTCGCCGCCGTTTTTCCCACCATTGCCGCATATTTGCCTCCCTCGCAGTAAGAAAGAGTATCCGGAGTTGCCTCCTCCAACGATGCAAGACCTGCTACTCGGGGGTTACAATCGGGATGAGTAGTCAGGCTCGTGCCGCGCACTAACTCAGTGGCAAATTTTTTAATAATTTCGCTAAATTTCATCGCAAGTTCGACCGATTAGAAACAACAATGGGAATTTCACTCCAAAAAGGACAGCGAGTTTCTCTAGATAAAGTAGCACCCAACCTGAAAGCCGTCTTTGTGGGTTTGGGCTGGGATGTGAAAAGCACCGATACGGGTCACGATTTCGACTTAGACTCTTCAGTGTTCATGTTGGGCGCTAGCGAAAAGCTGCCTTCCGACAATCATTTCATTTTTTACAATAACCTGACCAGTCCCGATGCCGCACAATCCGTCAAGCATATGGGAGATAACCTGACGGGAGCAGGAGAAGGCGATGATGAAGCAGTAATCGTCGATCTGCGCAAAGTCCCCCCAGAAATTCAAAGATTGGTTTTTACCGTCACCATTTACGACGCGGAGAAAAGAGGGCAAAACTTCGGGCAGGTTGAAAATGCTTTCGTGCGCTTGGTGAATGTGGAAACCAAACAGGAAGTCATGCGCTATGACTTGGCAGAGGACTATTCCGTCGAAACCGCCATGATTATGGCCGAATTGTATCGCAAAGATGGCACTTGGCGGCTCAATGCCGTCGGACAAGGCTATCAAGGCGGTTTGCAGGCACTCCTCGATCGCTATAGCTGACTATCAGTCACCAGTCACCAGTTATTAGGGAACAGTTAACAGGAGGGCGGGCAATGCCCGCCTTTACCAATCTGGCGATCGCGGGTGACGGGGGACTGAGGAAATGATAGGATTGCAAATGCTGTATTGGTAAGGCGGAATGGCTGAGACTCTATTTTTCAATGCACTCCGAGACGCAACGGATGAAGAAATGGGACGGGATGAAACCGTCCTCGTGCTCGGGGAAGATGTGGGACATTATGGCGGCTCCTATAAAGTTACGAAAGATTTATATAAAAAATACGGCGACCTGCGGGTCTTGGATACCCCGATCGCGGAAAATAGTTTTTGCGGCATGGCAGTGGGAGCAGCAATGACGGGGTTGCGTCCCATCGTAGAAGGGATGAATATGGGGTTTTTGCTCCTCGCTTTTAACCAAATCGCCAATAACGCGGGAATGTTGCGCTACACCTCCGGCGGTAATTTTAAAATTCCTATGGTCATTCGCGGACCCGGTGGGGTGGGACGACAGTTGGGTGCGGAACACTCCCAACGCCTCGAAGCCTATTTCCACGCGGTACCGGGTCTGAAAATCGTCGCCTGTTCTACCCCTTATAACGCCAAAGGACTTCTCAAAGCAGCCATTCGCGACGATAATCCCGTTCTCTTCTTCGAGCACGTTCTCCTCTACAACCTTAAGGAAAACTTACCGGACTACGAGTATTTATGCGCCCTCGATAAAGCCGAAATCGTGCGACCCGGCAAAGATGTGACCCTTTTGACCTACTCGCGCATGCGCCACCATTGTACTCAAGCCGTCAAACTCCTCGGAAAACAAGGCTCGGATTACGATCCCGAAATTATCGATCTCATCTCCCTCAAACCCTTTGATATGGAAGCGATCGCGAAGTCCATCCGCAAAACCCATCGGGTCATTATTGTTGAAGAGTGCATGAAAACGGGAGGTATTGCTGCGGAGTTAGCGGCACTCATTAACGAGCAACTCTTCGATGAATTGGATGCCCCGATCCTGCGCCTGTCATCGCAAGATATCCCCACGCCCTATAACGGAACATTGGAACATCTCACCATCGTACAACCTCCTCAAATCATCGAAGCCATACAAAAACTCATGACCGCTCAAATCTAGTTGATAGTTGACAGTTGACAGTTGACCCATGAGGAAAGGATGAAGGATGAAAATCCCTAACCCCCAACCCCCAACCCCCAACTCCCATTCCTAAAACCATGCAAAAACAACGCGTTACCTTTGCTGCAATTCTTGCGTTAGTTCTGGCCGCGATCGCCCTGCTGACCCAATTTCCCCTCAATCAAGGGCTAGACTTGAAAGGGGGCGCTCGTTTGACCCTGCAAGTTCAACCCACTGCGGAAATTACCACCATTACTGCCGAAAATCTCTCGGATGCCAAACGGGTGATCGAAAACCGCGTCAATGGGTTGGGGGTTGCCGAACCCGTCGTGCAAACAGTGAACCCCGATAAAATCGTCGTCCAACTCCCCGGGGTGAGCGATCCCCAACAAGCAGAACGGGTTTTGGGGGAGACGGCACAATTAGAATTTCTTCGCCAAAAACAAGGCACCGAGGGACAATTCTCCGTAGAACGGCAATTGCAACAAATTGCTCAATTGGAACTGGAGTCTCTCCAACAAGCAGAAAACCCGGATCTCGAGGCGATCGCGGCGGCGCAAGAAGCGGTAGACAACGCCAATGTTACCATTCTCGCTCTCTTTGAACCCACGGGGCTGACGGGGAAATTCCTGACCGATGCCCGTGTCGGAACGAACGCCGCCAATCAATGGGAAGTGAGCCTTTATTTCGATACGGAGGGAGGAGAACTCTTTGCCGAACTGACTAAAGCGATCGCCGGCACCGGACGTTCCATCGGAATTTTCCTCGATGGTAAGTTGATTAGTTCTCCTGTTGTAGACGCGCAATACGCAGCAACGGGCATTACCGGAGGACGCGCCAGTATTTCCGGATCTTTGGACTCCCAACAAGCCGTCGAACTTTCCATTCAATTGCGGGGGGGCGCGCTGCCTTTTCCCGTAGAATTGGTGGAAAATCGCACCATTGGGGCAACCTTGGGACGAGATAGCATCAACCGCAGTATCGTCGCTGCAGTTTCCGGTTTGCTGCTGGTTTTGGTGTTTATGGTGATTTACTATCGCTTGCCCGGCATTATCGCCGATGTCGCCCTCTCGATTTATACCCTCCTCACCCTCGCTTGCTATGCCCTCATCGGTGTCACCCTAACCTTACCGGGAATTGCTGGATTTATCCTCAGTATCGGCATGGCAGTGGATGCAAACGTTCTGATTTTTGAGCGGACGCGGGAAGAGTTGCGATCGGGAAAAACCCTGTATCGTTCGGTAGAATCGGGTTTTTATCGCGCCTTTTCCAGTATTTTAGATGGTAACGTGACCACCTTAATTGCTTGCTTTGCTTTGTTTTGGTTGGGATCGGGATTGGTCAAAGGCTTTGCTTTAACCTTAGCGATCGGGGTGCTTGTCAGTATGTTTACCGCCCTAACTTGCAGTCGCACTCTCATGCTTTTAGTCGTGTTGGGATTGCCCAAAGTCCGTCAAAATCCCGGCTTGTTCTGTCCCAATTTACCCGAACAGTAAACAGCGAACAAACACCAACTCAATCAGTCACCCGTCACCCGTCACCCGTGAGGAAACAACAAATAACCAACAACCAACAACAAATAACCAATAACCAACAACAAATAACCAATAACCAACAACAAATAACCAATAACCAATAACCAATAACCAAAAAAATATGCGACTGAATATTATTAAACAACGAGGGTTGTGGTGGGGAATTTCGGCGCTGGCGATCGCGATTAGCGCGATCGCCATGATATTCTCCTACAGCCAACTGGGATCTCCCATTCGACTGGGTTTGGATTTTGTCGGTGGTACTCGCTTGCAATTGTCCCTCGAATGCGTTGCGACCGAGACTTGTAATACCGCGATCGACGTGGGAGAAGTCCGCCAAGTTTTAGGCACGCTCGGTTTAGAAAATAGCTCGATTCAAGTGGTTGAAAATTATACCCTTTCCGTTCGCACTCCCACCTTAAGCGTTGAAAGACGCACGGAATTACAAGAAGCGCTCACCCGAGAATTAGGGAATTTCGACTCGAAAACCGCGCAAATCGATACCGTCGGGCCCAGCATTGGCGAAGAGTTGCTCTCGGGGGGAATTCGCGCTTTGTTTGCCGCCTTTTTCGGCATTGTTGTGTATTTAAGTTTTCGCTTTCGCTTCGATTATGCCATTTTTGCGATCGTTGCTCTCTTTCACGATGCCTTGATTACGGCGGGAGTTTTTGCAATTTTGGGCTTAACCATTGGCAATGAAATTGATAGTTTATTTTTAGTCTCCTTGCTAACAATTATCGGTTTTTCCGTCAATGATACGGTGGTCATTTACGATCGCATTCGCGAAACGAGTCAAGTGGAAGAGGGGGAGAGTTTCTCGCAAATTATCGATGATGCAGTCAATCAAACCCTAACGCGCTCTATCAATACCACCCTCACAACTGTTTTACCGTTAGTGGCGATTTTCTTCTTTGGCGGCGAAACCCTCAAATTCTTTGCCTTAGCGTTAATCGTTGGCTTTATTTTGGGATCTTATTCCAGTATTTTTATTGCCAGTACCCTCTTAGCATGGTGGCGAGAACGACAAAATGCCAAACAACTCGAAATAAAAGCGGAGGAGTCTGAATCGGTTGCC
>JBFRWJ010000481.1:0-5921 GCA_051439525.1 Spirulina sp.
TAAGGGGGGAACTAAAGGGGGGATGGGAACGCGCACCAAGACAGAGAGTAGGGGAGGGAGGTTTGGCGATATGAGCATGAACCAGTTCGAGGGGATCGTCAGACTCGAAGGGCAAACGTCCGGTTAAGAGTTCGTAAAAGGTGACGCCGAGAGAATAAAAGTCGCTGCGATAGTCAATGCCTCGATTCATGCGTCCGGTTTGTTCCGGGGACAGATAGGCGAGGGTTCCTTCTAAGACATTGGGGGTTTGCAGGGTGTGAGTTTCTTTTGGCAACAGAGTAGAAATACTAAAATCAATGAGTTTAACTTCTTGGGTTGCTGGATGAATCAGTATATTTGCAGGTTTGATATCTTTATGAATAACTTGCTTTTGGTGCAGTTGGTGCAGAATCTCGGCTAATTGAATGGCAATCTCGAGAAATTCGGCGATCGGGTCACTGATAACTGATAACTGATAACCGATAACTGATAAAGAAATTCCCCCAAAATCTTCCATAATCAGGGCATAGCGATTCTCGTAATGCTCTAGAGCGTAGGGCTTAACGATACCCGGGAGATCGAGATGACAGGCAATGGTGTATTGATTGCGAAACTGGACTAATTCCTTAAAGGTAGGATATTCGTTTCGCATCAATTTGATGACAATGGGCTTGGAATCATCGATTTTCTGGCCGCGATAAACGAGAGTGCGATCGCTTTCGTGGATGAGTTCAACGACCTTATAGCCTGATATTTTCAGATCGAGTCCGCTCATAATCTTTGCTGTTTGGGGTTTCGATTTATACCGAGTCTAGCAAGCAATTGTGAAAAACTCGTGAAGGTCATTTTAATTCAAAATTCAAAATGACCTTCGCGCTCTCTTCATTTTTTTGCGACCTATCGGCTCTCACATTATTTATTTCTGGGCGGGCGGGTTGCCGATTGGAGATTAGTCCGATCGCTCAAAAGGAAGATATTCACCTCCTAAAGCTTCTACAATCGTTCGCGTATTGGCAGCTAACATTTTAGCATAGCTATCCCCTTCGCTCCCCGGAACGCCAAGGGAGTCGGAATAGAGCTCGCGATCGCTTAATTTTACTCCCGCTTCTTGCGCGACGGTTTTAATTAAAGTCGGGTTAATCGTGGTCTCGGCAAAAATTGCCGGAATGCCTGCGGTTTTAATGGCATCGGAGAGGGTTTTTACGGTTTGTGCGCTGGGTTGTTCTTCCGTACTCATCCCGATTAAAGTCCCCGCGACTTCTAAGCCGTAAGCCCGAGCGTAATATTCAAAGGCATCGTGAGTGGTGACGAGTTGGCGATTTTCTGGGGGAATGGTGGCGATCCGTTCGCCGATCCAAGTATCT
Organism: Spirulina sp.; assembly: GCA_051439525.1. Taxonomy (GTDB): domain Bacteria; phylum Cyanobacteriota; class Cyanobacteriia; order Cyanobacteriales; family Spirulinaceae; genus CCY15215. The sequence goes on from JBFRWJ010000481.1 coordinate 1,344, forward strand.
AATTGTTGCAAGGAGGCTTGTAATTTCTCGGCATTTTCCGCAAAGATTTCGCGATCGCTCGGGGACAGTTCGATCAAGGCATCCCGAATTGCTTCCACCATAACCATCCCATTTTCTGCATCACCCCAAACGTGAGGATCGGCAATATTTTGTCCGTAATTGGTATCTTGTAAGGCGACAACTTTTTCCCCGACGGCTACTTTTAGCGCCTTGACTCCCGTGCCTTCCACAATACGAATGAGAGCGGGTTCGAGATTATAACCATTATAAAAAATGAGATCGGCACGTTCTAAGGCAATAGTATCTTGAGGGACGGGTTCGTAAATGTGAGGATCTTCTCCGGGTTTGAGAATGCCGGTCAGTTCGATTTCTTCGCCTCCCACCTTCGCCGTTAAATCGGCAATGATGGTACTGGTTGCCACGACTCGGGGGCGATCGCTTTCCTCCTCCGTTCTTGACCCATCGCAACCGTTGAGCCCAACCCCCACGATAATCATGGCGATCGCGCACCATTTGACCTTTTTCCCCAGAATGCGAGTCATCATTCTCGTGCCTCCGTTACAATCTTTATCATATTTCTTTCATAATCTTTATCATATTCTTTTCATTTTCTGTTAGAGTGATGCTGTAGGGGCGCAATGCTTGCGCCCCGAGCTTGCGACAAACGGAGGCAAATGAATGGACGGAACGAACGCGATCGCGGTACGGGGTTTAGGGGTGAAATACCGCACCCTAGAAGCCTTACGCAGCATTAGTCTCGATTTGAACCCGGGACGGCTGACGGCTGCGATCGGTCCCAATGGTGCGGGAAAAAGCACGTTACTCAAAGCGATGTTAGGATTGATTCCAGCGATGGGACAGCCGGTGATGTATGGCGATCGCGCGTTACAGGAACAGTTGCATCGGGTGGCTTACGTTCCCCAACGGAGTCAAATTGACTGGAGTTATCCCGCAACGGTGTGGGATGTGGTACTGATGGGACGGGTACAGAAAACGGGTTGGTTTCGTCGTTTTTCTGTAGTGAGTCACCGCATTGCCAAAGAAGCCCTCTCGCGAGTGGGAATGTTAGAATTTAAAAATCGTCCCATCGGACAGTTATCGGGAGGACAGCAACAGCGCGTTTTTTTAGCGCGTTCTTTAGCGCAAGAAGCAGAAATTTTCTTTTTTGACGAGCCTTTTGTGGGAGTCGATCGCAAAACCGAAGCGATTTTATTTAATATTTTCCGCGTGCTAGCCGATGCGGGTAATATTGTCTTAGTCGTCAATCACGATTTAGGAGAATCCATCACCAATTTTGACGATCTAATTTTATTGAATAAAGAATTAATTGCCGTCGGAAAAAGACAAGTAGTTTTGCAGGAAGAAAACTTATATCAGGCTTATGGTGGAAAAGTTAGTTTCTTTTCCGAAGAATCCCCTCGAGTTGCGGCTTAATTTTGAATTTTGAATTTTGAATTGATGAATGCTCTGATCGAACCGTTACAATATGGTTTCATGCAGCGATCGCTGATCGTTGCCGTTATCGTCGGGATTATTTGTGCTGTCGTGGGATGTTATCTCATGGTACAGCGTCTCGCCTTACTGGGAGATGCGATTAGTCATTCCGTTTTACCCGGACTGGCGATCGCGTTTATGATGGGTGCTAATATTTTCATTGGCGCATTTATTGCTGGGATTCTCAGTACGGTTTTGATTAATCTCATTCGCACGCGATCGCAAATCAAAGAAGATGCAGCCATGGGGATTGTATTCTCGGCTTTCTTTGCCCTTGGCATCACGTTAATTACCATTATCCAAAAAGACAATAAAATCGATCTCAATCACTTTCTTTTTGGTAACATTCTTGGGGTAACATTTGGAGATGTTCGGGATACTTTAATTATTGCCTTAATTGTTTTAGCGATCGTTTTCCTCCTCTACAAAGAACTGCTTTTTTATACCTTTGATAAACTCGGTGCGCAAGCGGTTGGATTGCCCGTTGGTATCCTTGATTTTAGCTTAATGATTCTCATTGGCATGACCATTGTGGCCAGTTTAAAAGCCGTAGGAGTAATTTTAGTTCTTTCTCTGTTAATTACTCCCGCAGCAACAGCTTATTTATTGGTCACGCGCTTGCATCACATGATGTTAGTCGGAGTAGGTTTTGGGATTGTTTCCAGTATTAGCGGTATGTATGTCAGCTACTTTTATAATTTACCTTCAGGCCCCGCGATCGTCTTAGTTGCCACGGGTTTCTTTATTCTAGCCTTCTTATTCAGCCCCACCCAAGGAGTTTTTTCAATGAACAATGAACAATGAACAATTATCAGTTGCGAACAACCAACAACCAATAACTAACAATTATCAACGATCGCCTGTTATTTTGCGGCTTTTCAAGTAGGTGCGATGGTAAATCCATTCCCCATCTTTTATAAAGCCCCAATCTCTCGTTTTAGACGTGCGAAAAAATAAACTCCACGACCCTTGAGAATTTTCTGGGATTTCGATGCGATGTAAGGCTTGAGGGGGACGGATGCGAAAATGTCCCGCACTTCTCCAAAAGCGACCTTCTGGGGTAATTTCCCAATATCCTCCTTTTAGAATTAATGTTGCATACCACCAAGGATGGTCGTGCAAATGATCGGGATCGCTGGCACAAATTTTGTGTAGCATGAAGTTAAAAGGAAGATCGCGAGCCTTTTCCGTATCCGTTATTTTGTCTGTGAATAAAAGATAATAACGAATCATATACGGTTTGAGATTATTGCGATCGCGAATAATCCGCTTGCGACCTAACTTTTCCAGTAGTTTCAACAACATAACGACATTTCCGTTCTCCTGCTCGCGACATTTATGATAGCAGGAATGAGCGATCGCTGTCGTGGATGAGTTCGATCGTTTGAGAGCGACGATCGACGCCGAGCTCGGTTAAAAACTCGTTTGGATCGTAAAATAGATTCCATCTTCCTGCAAGCTATCCCCACTCGAAGTAATCGATACTAAAGGAATCCCCCAATCGACGCGAGCGGAGAAATTATTCATCTGCCATGATAATCCCAAACCCGTTCCCACTAAAGTATTGGGATCTGGATTTTCCCCATTGTTATTCCAAGCCGTTCCAAAATCGATAAAGGGTGCGAGATGCAAGATACCATTGACATCAGAAGCTCGGAGTAGGGGAAGGCGCACCTCAGCCGAGAACAAAGCCGCACTATCGGTTAACAGAGCTTCCTGACGATAGCCCCGTACCGTTGTCGCTCCCCCGACCCCAACTTGCTCGAGGGGAACTAAAGGGCGATCGGCCAATTGTACGTCACCGCGCAGGATCAACGAGAAATCCGGAGCGAGCAATCGCACCCATTGCCCCTGTCCTCGCCAAACAAAAAAATCACTATCCGGAGGTTCTAAGGTGCTACTAGAGCCGAAAAAGTCTTCCAATCCTAAACTGAATTGCGATCGCAAGGCCAAAACGTGAATAGCACTGCGTTGCGTCCATTCTTGAATAAAGCGTAAAGCGGCAATGCGCGTACTGCCTTGGGAGTCAGCTCCCGCAGAAAGGGGAAACGGTCCGATATCATCCAGTCCCAGTTCCGTTTGACTGTCCTGCCAAGAGAAAGTCAGTCCCAACGCCAACTCTTCAGTGGGTTTTAAGATAATGGGTTGGCGGTAGGACAACTCGTAATAGTTAGAGTCCGAGGAGATGTCTAAAATATCGAAAGGGTCTTCAATGACATGAGAGCGACCGAAGCCAACGCCCGCTCTTAACGTTCCGTTGCGGGGATTAATGGGAAACGTATAGTTAAAGTCAACAACATTACTGCCATCGGTATTGGTATAAACCGCCAGGAGGCGATCGCCAAACCCCAATAAATTCCCTTGGTCGAATTGGATCTGGCGGCGAAAACTGCCGACGCTAGGCACGCGGGAATTATCGAAAACGGGGGTGACATAAAAACTCTTGGCCTCGCTCACTTCCACGACAAGTAAGCGGGTTTCCGGGCGATTTCCCGTTTGTAATTCGGCGGAAATATTTTCAATGAGGGGGTCGATGCCGAGCAGTTGCAAGCCTTCCAATAAGCGATTGACATTTAACGGAGCAGATCCCGCTAAATCTAAGCGACTGCGGATGTATGAAGGATTGAGGCGGCGAGTCCCATTGACCTGAATTTCTTCTAAGCTGCCTTCCACCACCTGAATGACCACCGTGCCATCGGCTATGTTTTGCGGGGGAATAATCGCTCCCGAAGAAATGTAACCGCGATCGATATAGAGTTGAGTAATGTCCGCCCTCACTTGCAAAACTTCGGCAAAAGTCAATTCGCTTCCGGCAAAGGGAGCCGTAATTTCGATCAACTCCTCGGGTTTGAACACGGTACTTCCCACCACCTCAAATCGTTCGACAAAGAAAGTTGCAGGGGTTTCCGGCAGTTCTTCGTCAGGGATCCCCTGTTGTTGCGATGGAGCCAGAAGTTCTTCGGGAGGTGGTAAAATCGGTAGCGTTTCTTCCGGTAGGGGGGGAGTAGGAATTGGCGGATCGATGCGTTGAGCGATGAAGGGAGAAAAATTGGCATCCGATGTCCGGGAGGGGGAAGACAGAGG
>JBFRWJ010000482.1:0-8552 GCA_051439525.1 Spirulina sp.
GCACAAAACCTGCTCTTTTTCGTCATTTTCTACGAATTGGAGTTAATCCCCTTCTATCTGCTCATTGCCATTTGGGGGGGAGAAAAACGGGGCTATGCGTCCACCAAATTTCTCCTTTACACGGCAGTTTCCGGCTTACTGGTGCTGGCGGGATTTTTGGGAATTGCCTTCCTCACTCAAGCTCCCAGTTTTGAATTTAGCGAGATTCGGGTGGAAAACCTCGAACTCATTCCCAAACTGATTCTCTTGACTGCCTTACTGGTGGGTTTTGGCATTAAAACCCCCCTCGTCCCATTGCATACATGGATGCCAGATACTTACGTTGAAGCCTCTCCCGCCACCACGATCCTCCTCGGGGGCATTTTCGCAAAATTGGGAACTTACGGACTCTTGCGCTTTGGATTGCAACTCTTTCCCAGTACCTGGCAACTCGTCGCCCCGGGTTTGGCGATTATCGGCACTGTCAGCGTTATGTATGGGGCTATGAGCGCGATCGCCCAACGGGATATCAAACGCATGGTTGCCTATAGTTCCATCGGTCACATGGGTTATATTCTAGTGGCTGCGGCGGCGGGAACCCAATTGAGCGTTTTAGGCGCGATCGCGCAAATGATCGCTCACGGTTTAATCCTGGCGTTACTCTTCTTCCTCGTCGGCATTGTCGAACAAACCACCGGAACTCGGGATCTGGATGTTCTCAACGGGTTAATGAATCCCGTCCGAGGTTTGCCCCTCACCAGTGCCTTACTCATTCTTGCCGGGATGGCGAGTGCAGGAATCCCCGGACTGGTGGGCTTTGCGGCAGAATTCGTGGTCTTTCAAGGCAGTTTTGCCACTTTCCCGAGCCCCACTCTCCTCTGTATCATTTCTTCCGGGTTGACGGCGGTCTATTTCGTGATTCTGATTAACCGCACCTGTTTTGGCAGGTTGGACAGTCAGCGCGCCTATTATACCCGCGTTACCCTCAACGAACAATGGCCGGCTTTAGTTCTGACGGCGATCGTCCTCTTTTTAGGGGTACAACCCAACTGGCTGCTGCGTTGGATGGAACCCACCACCACCAGTTTAGTCGCTGCCTTACACGCTCCTATCAATTCGCCATCCCTCGCTCTCAATTCGCAATTGAGAAATCTTAACTAGACTTAGATTTAAGTCTTGCAATCTGTAAGCAAACAGTAAACAACAAACAACAAACAACAAATAACAAATAACAAATGCTTACAATAACAAAACTTCCACCCTCAACTCACAAATATGCCGAAATCGTGCATCGCCTTGAAGCCGGCGGCTCGATGTTACCGGATACGCCGGAAAACTTGATGCAAATTATCGGGATTTATAAGGCTTATGCCGTGCCGATGGATTTCTACTGGCGGGATTTGCTTTACATTGCCGAGCGCGTTTTTCTCGATCCTTTGCCTTTTTTTAAATATTTTTTGCCCCAAGAATATTTAGACCTGCCCAATCATTACGCGGGAGAAACTGCCGATTATCGCGTCTGGCAAAAGGGAGAAGCTAGCGCTCACCCAGAGCTACTCGAATTTATGGAGCGGGGAGAACTCCAGAAAAAACTCCCAAAAATCTTTCATCACCTTTGGCACGATCGCATTAATATGGAGTTTGCCGAAGCCTGCATGCGGGCAATGCTCTGGCATCAGGGGATGGGGGGGCAATTTAACGAGTACCTCGAAAGCGAGGAATATCTCCAGAATAGCGATCGCGCCATTAAGGCATATTTTAAGGGCAATCCTTTGATGTTGGGGCTGTATAAGCTCTTCCCGGAGATGTTTTACGAAAAGGTGCGAGAACTCTCCTATTATGCCAATTTGGGGTTATTTTGGGAAGTGATGGCCCCGGTATTTTTCGAGATGAGCGATCGCTACGATGCGGGAGAATTCAAAACCGTACCGGATGCCATGAATTTCCTCGTCAATGGTATTTTTATTGCGGCGGGACGACCGATTTACCACCATGTTTATATCGGGGATGAATGTTACGAAATTATTCCCAAATCGAAAGGATTTATGTGGCTGTACGAGGCGGCATTACCTTACGTTGAAGCGGTCTTTTATCGCACGTCTCCCTTCCGAGGCACGAAATCTTACAATGCCCAAGCGAAGCAAGTTCCCGAGGAACAAAAGGACTTTCATTTCGGCATTCTTTACGCCGATGTTTTTCCCGTCGGGACGGCAGGGATTCCGCCGACATTGTTAATGCAGGATATGCTGCATTTTTTACCGCCTTATTTGGTGGAGTATTATCAAAAATACTGCCGGGGAGAAGACGATATGCTGATTCAATTGGGGATTACATTTCAGCGATCGATGTACAATGTTACCTCTGCTGTATTTCAGGCTTTGCGAACGGCTTTGCTCTATCCGTTAGACGATCCCAACCCCGAACATTTATTAAAAAATCGCCAGTTTTTTGAAAGTCAACTCGATCGCTTTCTCCGTCCCGAAGCGCGGTTGAGCGATATTCAACGCCAAGATTATCGGTAATGCGATCGCAAATTCACATAGAGGAAATGTCTATTCTCTTATCATATTTTGTTTTAAAAATCAAGAAAAATTGAGGAATATTATGCCGAATATTGTTGAAATTGCCGTGAGTAACGATGCCTTTAAAACTTTGGTAACGGCTGTTAAAGTCGCGGGATTGGTGGAGGCATTACAGCAACCGGGTCCGTTTACGGTTTTTGCGCCCAATGATGATGCGTTTGCCAAGTTATTACCGGGGACGGTAGATACATTGGTTCAGAATATTCCCCAACTGCAACGCATTCTCAAATATCATGTCGTTGCGGGGGCTTATCGTACCGAAGATTTGCAAAATATGGAAACCTTAACGTCTCTTGAAGGTTCGCCAATTCCGGTTCGGTGTGGCGAATCTTTTGAGGTTAAAAATGCGACGGTTTTAGCTTCCGATATTGAGGCGAGTAATGGGATAATTCATGTTATCGATACGGTAATTTTGATGGGTTAAAATTGCCCTAATTTTTCCGACAAGCTCGGAGAATTGATAGGGATTGACTCACTTTTCCTGAAAGCGATATCAATCGAGAAATGCTTCGCGATCGCGTCACGGTAGCAAAACTTTGCACTAAACTGCATTTTTCCGGAGAGCGATCTTAAGATTCTTATCAATTTCTTCCCAGTCGGGGGATTTCGACGACAATAGAAGTATCCAACCCAGTGGCAAAATGGGGGGGGAAATTATGAAGAAAGTTGTCGCGATCGCTTTATTTTCAGTTCTCATGACGAGTGCTTGTAGCGGAAGGGTTTTAGGACAATCCGATAGCTTGGAACAGTTTTTCGAGGGTTCGGAGAACTTTGATATTTTAGCGGATTGGTGTCCGAATACAAATCGTTTCATCTTAGAACCAAGATATAGGGGGGAACTGCCGATCGATGAAGTGGGGAGGTGGAGGTGCGATGGGACTGAGAATAACTTCACCAATCTAACAGAGTTTGACCTCAGTGAAAATCCAATCGAGGGCGTTACAATATTCGCCAGCCCGAGCAATGTGTCATATCTTGACTCCTATGAGAATCCAATGGAGGAGATAGAGCCTTTGGAGAGTTTGATCGATGGGTCATATCTTGACTCCTATGAGAATCCAATGGAGGAGATAGAGCCTTTGGAGAGTTTGACCGATGTGTCATATCTTGACTCCTATGAGAATCCGATGGAGGAGATAGAACCTTTGGGGGGTTTGACCAATCTACCATTGATAACTATCCTCCTTGCTGGGCTAGTTGGATTGATATCTGGATTAAAAGTTAAAAATATTGGTCAATCCGTGACAGGTCTCATTGTCATCATCTTAGTGATGATATTTTTCCCAAATTTCGCATCGATTGCACTGTTTTTCTTGTATGTAGGAATTGGCCATGTTTTCGGCTCCGCAATCGGTTCTCTCCGTGAAAAATAGGGGATATCTCGGCCCGTAAAAATTAACATATTATTGTGGCGATCGAACTTGAAAGCGCGATCGCCATCAAAAAATAAGGTGCGTTACGCTTCGCTAACAGCACCCTACAGATTGAAGATTTATCGATGAGATAAAATACGTTTCGATCGCGCTTCGATCTCCCGTTGTTGTTCGGTAATCAAATCCTCCAATTTTTCGATATTCACGCCAATTTCCTGACAAGAATGTTTCAGAGTGGCGAGAAAGCGATCGCTATCTTCTCCATAACCGCAATGGCGTGTCGCAACGGCTAAACCCAAGCGAGCATTTGCCTTGGCACAATCAATTAAGTCCGTTCCTATTAGAGTGGATTGGTCTACCATAAATTTTACCTCTTTTAATTATGAGTATCTTGCTGATTCGGGCAATTTCGAGTGTATTGATTGTCGTCTCGCGATCTTGCCATATCGTCAGTAATGACGGCATAATCGAACTCACTATAATTTCTCTTCAACATTGCCTCGATCGCTATTCCTGAAAGACAATATGCGATCGCGATCGATCTTTTTACAGATCTTTCTCTGGTTGGAAATCTCGCCAACGAGCTCGCTAAAATTGAAGGCAATGCTACCGTGTCTCATCATGAATTCCCCTGTTCCCTACTCTTCTAGGATCGCGCTATTGTCTGGATGTGCCAATATAGAAAAGTTGATAAAAGTTGATATCTTGACGCTTAAAAATTGATATCTTACCAATCCTAACCGCGATCGCAATGATAAAGTTGATAGGGAAACCCCCCGACTCGATAATATTCTGTCAGATCGATCTTACAGATTGTCTTCTGGTTGAACGTAATTGCCCGAGGATAAGATTCTTCCACGTAACCGGGGACGATCGCCCAGAAAGAAGCAGGAGAAAGAGGAAATTTTGATAGCGATCGCCAAACGTATTCAAACCCCCCAAAGTCGGTTTTATTGAGCAGGGCAAAATAAGCGGGGCGATCGTCGCGAATTTCTGCTAAAGTAAGAGCATAACTCAATCCCGTGGCAATTTCGAGGGTGTTTTCATGAGCCATCATGACCATCACCGGATCGGACGATTGGTTAAATTGTTGGGCGACATTTAAAGGGTAAAAGGGTTTTTGAAAAGCAAGATTAAAAATGACGCACAGACTGCCGATCGCACTGATGAAGAAGAGAGGAAGAGGAGAAGAGGGGAAGAAGGGAGACGAGGAAGAAGGGGAAGTGCTGCAACTGGCTCCGATGAGGGCGCAGAAACCGGGATAATAGATGAAGTGATAGCGAGGGGCAATGCTGATATCTTTGCCGAGAATATAGATAATTGCCGCAAATTCTAACAGGACGCAGAGGGTAAAACAAGATAGGGTAATGGTACTTTCTCGTGTCTTGGGGGACGCAGATAATTTTCGGAAACCGCGTGCAAAATAGGCGATCGCCCACCCCATAAAGGCTAAAGTTAACGTAATGCTGAGAATTTGCACCCATAGGGGTTGTTTTTCTACGGGTAGGGCAATCAGCATTAAACTCCATCCCCCGATAGTTTGTAGAATGGGAAAGAGGAAATTAGGGGAAGGCAACCAACTGGTTTTCGGACTGTTAAAATGCTCGAGGAGAATGGGCAACCACCGCAAGTAAAATGCAAAGGGAACGACAGCAAGCATAAATGGTAAAACCAGACGATTGAGGCTAAATTTTGGGGTTCTCGAGAGGATGAGCAATAACGTTATAAACTGGGCAACAATAGCAAAAATATAAAAATAATGCACGTACATTCCCACACAATTGATACTGCCCCAAAGCAACCAAAGCAAGGGAAAAACTTGCTTTTTCTCAAGCTGTTTTTGGATCGAAATCAAACAGCAGAGTGCTAAAATAAGGAGTAAGATGGGTAAGGTATAATGTCGCGCTTCTTGGGATAAATAAACGGCAAAGGGAGATACTGCCATCATTGCCGCACCCATTAACCCCGCTTGACGGGAAAAAGCCAGACGGTTGAGGAGATAAATCGCCGCGATCGCGAGAACCCCTAAAAGTGCGGGAAACGATCGCAATTTCCAAGCTAAAGAAATATCCCACCCCTCAACGCCGACCAACCATTCATGCAAGGCACAAAAAAATAAAGGAGGATGAGTCGATTGGGTAGCAAGATAAGTCGAGATCTCCCCGCACTGAGTCTGAGGATTTAAAACAAAAATATCCGGGACGCGATCGATAGCAATAACTTGTTCTAATGGCAATGTTGCAAATCCTCGTCCCAAACCAAACAGTGCGGTGATGATTTCATCAACCCATAAAGGTTTGCGATCGAGTTGCCAGAAACGCAGAATCGTACCGAGACCGAGAATTGCCGTCAGAAGGAAATAATGCACGAGAAAGAAGGGGGATGCGCGATCGCGTCAAGAAAGTTGCCAAAAAGCGGAGAACTTCTATTTTCCCCCATTCTTGCCCCATTTCATTTGGAATTCTGAATTTTGCATTCCCTAAAGGGTTCAAACCTTGGTTAATTCGCGTTCGGGAATTCGCATCGGAGTGGTTCCGTCTGCCATGACCAATAATCTTCCATTAAAATTTTTAATGACTTTTAACTTGCCATGCCATGCTTGGGCGTAGTATGATTTAAACTCGTCTTTTAAGGTGACGTATTCCTCTTTACAAACGGTCATTGTTGAAGTCCCCTTGCTCAAAGATTTCCCAAGAGCAAGTAAACCACACAAAATTTAACATGAGGTTAGCAAAAGTTTAAAAATTGTCGGTGCAAATTCAAGGAACGATTGCTGTTTGAACGGATGGCGATCGCTCCTCCAAGTTGTCTTCTAACTTGAGAGTTTATTGAGGTTCAGTCGAAAAAGCGCCCAGTTTGCGATCGCGTCTTCCGTATTTTGCGGGAATATCTTAAAATGATTGTGTTAAAACGACTTTACCGATCGCCCCTCCCGATTCAATGCGAGTATGGGCATCAGCAATGTCTGCAAAGGTAAAAGATTGGTCATCTAGCAGGGGACGCACCCGACCTTCATCGACGAGACGGGCAATTTTTGTCAGAATTTGACCGTGAGAGGCGCGATCGATCCCGAAAAGCATCGGTAGCAACATATAAACCAAATGCAGGGTTAATCCTTTGGCATGAAGTAAGGTTAAATCTTGTTGGGATAAGGACACGATAGAGACAACAGTACCGTTGAGTTTTGCGGCTTTAAAAGCATTTTGCAAATTATCATTGCCAACGGTATCGAAAACAATATCAAAACCCCGACCGTCGGTATATTCTGCCACAAATTCTTCAACGGGAGTCTGGCGGTAGTTAATAGTAAAATCAGCCCCGAGATTGTGAGCGATCGCGGTCTTTTCCTCGCTGGAAACCAAGGCATAAACCGTTGCCCCCGCCCATTTTGCCAGTTGCAGGCCGATATGACCGACTCCTCCAGTGCTGCCATAGACTAACACTTTTTGACCCGGTTGCACTCGGGCGCGATCGATGAGACCTTCCCAAGCGGTGATGCCAACGAGGGGGAGTGCCGCCGCTTCTGCCATCGTCAGGGATGAGGGTTTGCGGGCGACCAAACGGGCATCTGCCAGCATATATTCCGCTAAAGCACCTCCAGTGCCTTTTACGCCCCCAGCACAGCCATAGACTTCATCTCCCACTTGCCAATCCTCAACACCCTCGCCAACAGACGCGATCGCTCCGGCAACATCCCCATGCAATACTGCCGGAAAATCGGGGGCAATATCGGGGATGACACCCTCGCGGATTTTCACGTCCACTGGATTGATGCTGGTTGCTGCTACGCGAATGAGGACGTGATGGGGAGGGACTTCCGGGACGGGCAGATCTATTGTTTTAAAGACCTCGGGGGTGCCAAAATGCTCGATTACAATTGCTTTCATGGTTCGTGATTCCGTCAAAACTAATGCTTAAAGTAACATTGGCGAATAGACACCCGGAAGGATTTACGGGAAAGTGGATTAGTTACCATTTGGTAAGTCAATATGGCTCTAAATTTTAATACCCGTGAAACCGAATCTCGCTATCCCCCTCAACCCGCCCTCGATCGCATTGCCAATAGGGGGATATTCAATACTGATTGCGAGGGGCATCAGCTTCTCGAAAAAATTGCCAATAAGTGGATGATTTTGATCGTTTATGCTTTAACCCAAGGGAAAAAACGATATAGCGATCTCAAGCGACAAATTGCGGGAATTTCCGCGAAAATGCTGATCCAAAATCTCCGCAATTTGGAGCGATCGGGCTTGATCGAACGAGAGGTATTTCCAACAGTTCCCCCTCGAGTGGATTACTCTCTCACCCCTCTTGGCGAGTCATTAGCAGAGCCCCTTGCGATTTTGGGAGAATGGGCGTATCAACATATTTCCGAGGTGAATGCCGCGATTGAAAAATACGACAACAGACCCAAAACTGAGGATTTTTGGCAATCTAAATAAAGCCATTTATACCAATACGATCGCGTTTTTTCCCTCTTTTCTCTCCATTACTTTTCCAATACAAACGCTTTGGCAATACCCGGTTGCTTGTAGTTCTTGCAAGCAAGCATCTAGATGATTAGCAGGAATTGAGGCTAATAATCCGCCAGAGGTTTGCGGATCGAACAATAAAGAAT
>JBFRWJ010000483.1:0-5710 GCA_051439525.1 Spirulina sp.
ATAAGAGACAGCAGTTAGTGTACGAGATGTTGACTTCTCCCCGCTTTAATAAAGACGGGGAGAAGTCTATCCAGAAGGCATCAAGATGATTAATAATCGGGGTGCGGCGCATTGTTTGTTGGCGCAAGTTTATCAACAACAGGAATGGAAAGAGGAGGCGATCGCTAATTTATCCTTTTAATGAATGGGTGGGGAGGGAAAAAATAAAATCTTAGCCATAATCCCTAAAAGCGCTACAAACAAAGCACTCACCAGAGACCAAAATCTGGTGTCCTGTTTGTCTAATTGTTTCTCCAACTTTTCAAAGCGTTTATCGACGGCTTCAAAGCGTTTATCGACGGTTTTCTCAAAACTATCCATTCGCTGATTGAGTGCATCTAATTTTTCTTCCGTGCGAACGATATGGATATCTAGTTTTTTATCTAAATCGACCAGCTTTTTATCTAAATCGACTAGCTTTTTATCTAAATTGACCAATAAATCTTTGATTTCCGTATCGGTTGAAGCTGTCATAATCGCTCTTCGATAGGCACTTGTTCTATTCTATCACTTTTTCTCGGGTGAAGCGATCGCATTAGAATTTGATTGTTGCGCGTAAGAAGCCACCAGCGAAACCGATGCGATCGCTGCTGTAATTGCCCTAAGAACCCGCTTTCCCAGAGAAACCGACTCATAACCCATTTCGGTTGCTTCTGCCACTTCTCGCGCCGTCCAGCCTCCTTCCGGCCCCGTTAACAAAGCGATCGCGCTTTCCTCTCTTTTTTGTAAGCAAAAAAGTAGAGATGGATTATCCCCTCGCGCAACGCATATGTACTTTTGCGAAAAAACTGTCAATTGCAGAGATGCAGCGAACGGTTGAGGTTCGAGAATCCCGGGAACGATCGCCCGTTCCGACTGTTCTGCGGCTTCCGTCGCGATCCTGCGCCATCGGGTCAACTTTTGGGGACTGGGACGGAGAAGCACGCGATCGCTAATAATCGGAACAAAAGTGCTAACCCCCAACTCCGTACAACAGCGCACGATTTCATCAAACCCATTCCCTTTGGGTAACGCCACCATCAGAGTTAATTCCCCGGGTAATTCATTTTGCACGGATAGGGGTTCGAGAAGTATTGCCTCTTCCTCCCTCACACTGGCGATCCAAGCTTTTCCCTTCCCATCCATGGCAATAAAGCGATCGCCATTTCTCAACCGCAAAACCCGACGTAAATAGTGTTTTTGTTCTGTAGCGAGAAAGAGGCGATCGCCTTGTTGTTGGGAGGATGCGATGGTTAAGCGTTGGAGTTGCGAAGACATAAAAACGCTAAATTCAAAATTCAACAGGTTGGTTGGATAGCGGTCGAGAGATGCTGAGGTTTGTCTTGGTCAGCATTCCCTAGGTGAGGAAACATCACCGGGGTCTGACCGCTCCTCAGCATCTCCAATCGACCAAGAGAGGCTGAATGCGATTCAGCATCCCCCAACCTCAAAATTATCATCAAACCCATTTATCCCTCAATATCAGGGGAACGGGGAATGGAAAGGCGATCGCTCGCGGATCCCAAGGTTGGGTAGGGAATGTGATGATAGAATTCAAACACTTGTCCGCATTGCACAAAACCGAGAAAACCTGCTGCTTTGGCATCGGGAAGTGCTCCCGGTTGATAGCCATACAACCACATTTTATTCTTCCACGATTCCGGTAGATTGACCAATTCTTGATAGTGAGCGTGGACGGAACTGGGAGAGCGTGCGGTTTCGCAATCGTGAAAAATAATATCGGCATTTTCATAATATTCTCGGGTGGTTTCGAGGGCAATTTGGGTATCCGTCGTAATAAAAATTTTTTGTCCGCCAAGAGTAAAAAATATGCCATAACTGGGCATTAAAGAATAACCATTATGAATATGTACGACTCGAACTAAGAAAAATTGAATATCATTCCAAACAAAATAACCATTGCGGCACACCTTATGGATGTTAAAAAACGTATCGAGAGCCGCCAGCTCGTTGCCGATAGACTGCATTCCTCCCGCCAAACATCGATCCCATAATTCTGCCGCCACATCTTTACTGAGATACAGATTGGGTTTGGGACAGCGCGGATCGAAGAACGTCGTCAACCCAACAAACTCCATGCCTCCTACGTGATCGGCGTGTAAATGGCTGATATAAATATCGGTAATATCCTGATAAGAGTAGCCGCGATCGTGGAGAGACAAACGAATATCCGAACCGCAGTCAATTAACAATTTGCGGCCGCTTTCGTCCATTAATAGCATATTGGACTGGTAATTATTTGCGCCTACCGTGAACGCCGAACCCGAACCTAAAAATAATAACTTCATCGTTCTTGCCCCAGGTGCTTGCATTGACAGGAAGAAGGATGAAGGCGGAAGGCGGAAAAGGCAAAAATCTATCCCTCCTTGCTGATTCGCAATTTATCCTTCTAAACTATGATAAATTTCTAACAACTTTTGATTTATTTTAGGCGGTTTTGCCGTAAATTTAACATAAAACTTATTTTCTTTACTTTCTTTTTCCATAACTTTGGCGTACACATCTTCACTTATCGTCGCTTTATTGTCTGCGATCGCGTCGAAATTGAGAAAATTTAATTTTATATTTTGTAACGCCGTCGGTTTTTCAAGGTGACCATTACGCTCGATCTGGATTTCACCCCCTTTATTGGACAAGCAGGTTAAGTGTCCTTTCACCGCCTCCGCACCAATATGTTTGCCTTCGAGAATCGTATATTGCAAGAAGAGAGGTTGAGCCAAAGAAAAGAAAACTTCTTCTTCCCGATCGAGAAAAAGTTGATACTCGCCACCAATGCCACCAATTTCGTAAATTGTAATCGGCTTGGTTACACCTTTGGGAGAAACTTCTTTATGTCCGTCGATGCGAATATCCTTTCCTGCTTCTTTAAGCGTTGTTTCTGGAGCGAGAATTTGTCCTCCTGTCGTATAAGATTCTATACGGTAAGTAAGATTGACTTGAGACCCGACCACCCCGTATTTCGTGCGCTTTTCCGAGCCGATGTTCCCCACCACCACCTCCCCGGTATTAATGCCGATGCCCATTTCGAGGTCGGGTAACTCCCATGCCCTGATTTGCTGGTTCACCTCGGTCATCGCTTTCTGCATGGCAACAGCACAGGCGATCGCGCGGCGGGGGTCATCTTCTCTGACCGTCGGGGCACCGAAGAGGACGAGAATGCCATCCCCCATAAATTCATCGATCGTTCCCTGATAGTGAGTAATGACATCGGCCATATACCCCAGATAAAAATTAAGAATTTTGACCACCCGTTCCGGGGGCAGGCGTTCGGAAAGTGCCGTAAATCCTCGCAAATCAGAGGTTAAAATTGTAATTTTGCGGCGTTCTCCCCCCAACTTCAACCCTTCGGGATTTTCCAGAAGATTAGCCACCACTTCATCGGTGAGATAGCGCCCGAAGGTTTTGCGAATATCCCCCGCCGATCGCGCGATATAGCCGATAATCCCCACGCTGGATCCCAGAAACGCCAAGAAAGGCGGAAAGACGGGAATCCACCACCCTTGCACGAGAGACCAATAAGCAATTCCGAACAAAAGTCCCGCCGAGAGCATCATCGCACCAACGTGTTCGATCATGCGACGAGTCGTTCCCAGATGGCGCAAAAGCCAAGTGACGGAAGCCCCAGCCCCCGACCAGAGCAAAATCCACGCCCATTCCAAGGGTTCGGGCCAACTTTGGATCAAACAGCGACCGTCGAGGACGGCACTGAGAATTTGACTGGTAAAGTGAGCGTGAATTTCGACCCCCGGCATGGTTTCGGGGAGATCCAGCAACCAAGTACTGTAGGGAGTAAAAAAGGCATCATTGGCGCTTTCTCCCACCGCCCCGATGAGTACGATGCGATCGCGCGCCCAGTCTGGGGGAATCCGATCCTCGAGAACATCCCCCAAGGAAACTTGCTCGAAGGCCGGGAAGGCCGTACGATAATTTAAAAGAATCTGATAATCCCCCGTTTCCGTGCGAATGTATCCCCCTTCATTCGCCCCGATATCGGCAAAAACCACATCCCCCAATTTCCACCAATTATCCGTTCCCTCTGCAATTTCGATGCCAATGCCCTCCGGCTCTAAATAAAGTGCCGCCAGATATATGGCCAAACTGGGAACCGGGCGATCGGGGCTTTTCGCATTGGCGGCGGTTATCAAACCCCGACGGATTTTGTTATCGGCATCGATGATATAATCATTCGCTCCGACTTGACCCTTCGCTTTTAAAGCAGGGGGGGGATCGACGGTTTCTCGTTCGCTATCCCCGACGACCTTTTGAATGCCGATTAAATTGGGAGTTGACTCGAAAATGCGGACGAGATCGTCGTGACCGGGTTCGATCGGATGAGAGCGATAAATATCCAACCCGATCGCCCTCGGGTTTTGTGCCTTAAGTTTGGTTAATAATTCAGCGTAAATGGCATCGGGAAAAACGAGCTTCTGTTGCTGGCGATAATCTTCTTCCGTTAATCCAACAATGACAATGCGATCGTCGGGTTGCTCTCGGGGGCGCAGGCGCAAAAAGCGATCGTAAAACGCCCATTCCGAACCTTGGAGAAACCCGGCAAAGCGAAAGAGAATAACGATCGCGGCAACGGCTGGCGTTGCCACCCAAACGCCTCGCCATTGCCACAGCCAATGTTTAAACGATCGTTTCTTTTGTCCCATCAAGATTCAACATTCAGCTCGTCGGGTTGGGGAACGCAATAATCGCTATTGACTTGACAAGGAAGAAAACGCATCGAGCCCAAGTCCGGTAAATTCACCGACTCGAGCAACCCCATCCATTCGCTGGCGTGGGAACTCCGCAGCTTGGCGGCTAAATTTAGCGTTTCATTCCAGACAGCATCCGCCGCGTAGGCATTGGCTTTATCGATCAGGGTCGTCGGACTCATCTCATTGAGGTTATCCGGGAGGGTTTCTAAGCCTTCCACCCGTTGGAATACGCCCTGCACGTAGAGATCGAGATCGAATTTTTCTGGGTTGCAGTGAATGGAAAAAGACCAAGTATAAGTTTCGCCGGGTTGAAGATTGGCACCTTCTAATTTATAGCGAACGATCCCGCCTTCTTCGTTTAAGGTATTGGGAATGGACGTTTTGCCCACATATACTTCTTCGGGCAAGCTGCGAGGTTGAGGGGGGGTGAGAATTACCACCGTTGCGAATAGCTTTTGGGGGACCAGTTTTCTAGGAATATAGAAATATAACGTCGGCTCGGCATCGGCGGTTTTAACCAACGTATTTTCGGGAATGAGGGCGGTGAGCGGTTCTACATTCGGTCCTTCTTCAAAACAGACACTTCCCCGGGTGCCTCCCCCAGAAGTCCGGCTTAAGGTTCCTCCGCCCGATGGGGTGCTTTGGGGAAAATCAACGCTAACGAGAAACTCCGGGATCGCTAGGCTGGATGGGGGGTAAGCGATCGCGGTTGCCAGCAGGGCCGATAAAATTCCCAAGGACTGAATTTTGTTGCGAAAACCCATTATTTTTATCCTTCTCCGACTGAGAGGTACTCAACTCAATTGTTTCTCTATGATGACAATGAATGCTTTAGAGTTCCACGAACTCTATCGATATCCCTAGGATAGCGCAGGATCGCAACGCCCTTCCAGGGGTCATTTGGCGGGGATCTAACGGGCGATCGCGGCGATTTCTTGCAAGCGATCGCCCGGATTGAAGGCCAGTCG
>JBFRWJ010000484.1:0-3455 GCA_051439525.1 Spirulina sp.
GTATAAGAGACAGACCAAGTCATTGTCGTTGAGAACCTCAACGTGAAGGGAATGATAAAAAATCACAAACTTGCTAGAGCAATCTCCGATGTCGGTTGGGGAATGTTCGTCAATTTTCTTGATTACAAACTCGCCAAAGAAGGTAAGGTTTTAATCGAGATTGACCGTTGGTTTCCTAGTTCTAAAATCTGCTCTGAATGCGGTCACGAAATGGACTCAATGGCCTTGGATGTGAGGGAATGGACTTGTCCTCAATGTAACACTTACCATGATAGAGATGAGAATGCTGCCAAAAATATCAGAGCAGAAGGCATCAGACAGCTATCATCCTGTGGAACGCAGGATGCTGCGGGGGGAGGGGATGTAAGTCTCGTTGCTAATTCTGTTAGCAAAAAGCGATCCCCTATGAATCCCGAAGCCGCTCATCTATATGAAAGATGATGAGCGGTAGTTCACACCCCTTGCCCTAGCTTGCTTTCAGACCCATCGAGCCACGGAGGTCGAAAAATGACGAAAAATTGACCGAAAAAATTGCCATTTTTGCAATTTTCGACTTCTGAAACCCTTGTGGGGCAAGGCATCCACAGAGGTCAACGAAAGAATGCGCTTTTTGGCGATTCCGCGACCTTCGCAGGCAACAAGATTTAGCATATCGAAAAAGCGCTCCTTTTTCCAGCCCAACACGAATTTAGATAAACCCGATCGCGCGCCCAAACCCCAACCCAAAACCCCAAAAATCCTTGATATTTCTGACTTTTACCGATCGCAAAAGCGATCGCGACGCTCCCATGAATTAACATTTTGCAACAAAATTATGGGTTGCGGTTAATTGCAAAGCATCTGCGATCGCTCGATCGCACCCAATCCGATTTCATGGGAGAATCTTCACGCAACTTTAACCGATAAAAAGCTCATCGGTCAGCACATCAGTGGTTCCTTCCACTTGAAACGCCAAATTCATCAAATGCTGGCGCATGGTTTCATCAGGAATCGTCCCCTTAAAAACCACCGTACCGCCCATTTGCGCCACCCAAACCGTATCGAGAGGAGAAACGAGAGGATCGTTATCGCACATGAGTGCCACCCGTTTAGCCAAACCGCTCTGGTCGTATTGTCCGTCAATACCGCGACGTTCCGGGGGAATATCCGCCCCCCCGTCCAATACCGCATCGATGGCTTCACCTAAATCTTGAATTTTGTCAAAAAATCCCATTGTTTCGCTCCTCCTAAAACATTCTTAACCCTTGAGATGCCCCGATGTTTTTCTAGTGATTTCTCGCTTAAGGCTGATAGCCTTCGATCAAGTTTCTATAAGCATAGTAAAGGGTCTCTTGCGAGATCGGCAGAGCATCTCTGACCGTTTGGATCATGAAAGTATCTTCAGGAGAGACAACATACCGACTGGGGTTGGCACTGGCCACGCAATGATAAAATCCCGAGGATTCTTCTTGGGAGTATTGCAGGAGACCCAACGCGATCGTCACCAGGGCCGCCGAATCCCGCACGCAGAGGGCTCGCGTTTCGAGTTCGTCGATTTTAACCGCAATATTTTGGCGATCGCCATGCCTCTCCCGTAAGACTTCCAAGTAAGCCACGGCTTCGTTGCTATGGGAAAGCGCGCGAAACAAGTTCTCTTCATTGTCCCGAGCGAATTGGACGGGATCCGAGGAACCTTGGGGAATGGGGACGGCTGATTGAAAAACGCTCCCCGAAGGAACTCCCGACACCGGAGCCGCACTGAATGCCGGCAATCCCGGTTGTCGCGGCCACTTGGCTTTGAACCATTCCAATAGCCCCTGATTGATCTTGGTATCAATATAAATCAAGGCTTTTTCGGGATCGTTTTCAATGAGGTTTTCAATCTTACTCTGTTCCACCAATAACGTGTCCTGCGCTCGTCCAAAGAGAGATTCGGCATTAATCGTCACTTTTTTGGGCAGAGTTAACTGTCCTTGTCGGCTTAACTCTTGAATCAGAAGAATGCGACCGAGAGCGTTCATCGCCATCGGATCGTTGAGCAGCCGCGCCTTTTCGTATTCTTGTTCTGCCTTATCAAAGCGACCGAGACGCTCGTTAATTTTCCCCAATCCCACCGTGAGTTTGGCTTGAGCATCGACCGATCGCGCAAATTTGCTCGCTTGCAAATAACTATCCCGCGCTTTAATCAGCTCGTTGTATTTCTCAAAGTTTTGGCCGCGGGCGATGTACCAATCCCCCCAAGCTGGCAAACTGGCATTAATCAAGCCCGTTATCGCCATCAATCCCCCGGCAATGCCCAAAGCAGCCGGAGCGTGTAAATTAGGAGGCAATCGCAGCACCGTCACCATTTTTTCAATGGTTTCTTGTCCTTTCTTGGTCAAAGCACCGGCTCCAGCAGTCCCCAAACCCACGACTTGCAGGACGGTCGCGAGATTCTGGGCCGTATCGGTTTGTACTCCCTCGACCTCCTTAGAAAAGGTTTGCGCCGTACTAATAATAAAACTGGTCGCTACTCCCAAGGCCGCGATCGCCAACCCCGTCAGCACCCAATCTCGAGGGGAGGGAGGATCTTCTTCCGAGCCGAGAAGTTCGGGTTTGAGGTTCCACCACCAAGAATTTTCTCGCTTTAAACTGCGCTTCCACTGGGCCAATTGGTTGTTAACATTGAGGCTCAACCGATGGCGCTTGAGTTGGCGATCGAGGTCGATCAGTTTCTTGGCAAATTTTTCCGGGACGGGTTGGTTTTGGAAAGTGCCGGCGATCGCTTCTTCCACTTCATCTCGGGCGAGCAGAGCCTCGAGTAACTCTTCTTCCGAGGGAGCGAGACTATCTTGAATCACGCTGAGAGCACGATCGTAACGCTCGATCGCGCGATCGGGGAGGGGGGTTGTCGTCTTAAATTCCCACCACCAGTATTGCGCCTGACGATTGAGACTGACTTTCCATTCCGCAATGGTATCGTAGGAGGCAATCTCGGGGGCGAGTTCTTTTAACTCCCGATCCAGTTTCACCAACTTGGCGACACTGGCTTGAGGGGGTTGCTTTTGCCCTTTGCGCGCTTCTTCCACCGCATCCCGTGCGAGTAAAACCTCCAAAACTTGTGGGGATTTATCGGACTCGGAGGAGGTTTGGAGAGCAGTTAGAGCGCTTTCGTAACGGGCGATCGCTTTATTGAGCAAGGGTTCGAGATCGTTGAGATTCCACCACCATTGCGCGGGTAAAGCATTGACGCTTGTTTTCCATTCTTCGAGCTTGTCATCGCGAACGATGGATTCGGCTTGGGCTTTGAGGCGTTCGTCCAAACTAATCAACTTAGCATAAGTTTCTCCTGCCGGAGCTTGATCGATTTGCCGTTTTTTCTCCACGCCATCGCGAGCGATTAACGTCGCGACAATTTGCTCGAAGGAAGGTTGGGGAGAAGCACCTTCTAAAGCGATTAACGCCGTTTCGTAATTGGCGATCGCATCATCAATGAG
>JBFRWJ010000485.1:0-10059 GCA_051439525.1 Spirulina sp.
GTTCTTCCTTTCCCTTTTTTCTGGTTGGCTCGATTATATAAAAATAAAGTTAAATGGTTGCTGGCAATTGTTTTGGCACAGTTATTCATCAGTATGACTTTTCTAACGTTTATCCACTATACGGGAGGAACGGAAAATTCTGATTATGGTCTCTCTTATAAAACTCAAATCATGTTGGAAAAGTAAGTTTTTAGTTGGAGTAACCACTTAATCAGTCACCCGTCACCCGTCACCAGTTATCAGTTAGGAAACCAACAACCAATAACCAATAACCAATAACCAATAACCAATCACATTAAACTTCTTTTGCGTCGTCCCCGACGGCTCGTGGAAACATCATATTCTAAAGCCGTCCCGATCGCGAACAAAACCCCGGCAAAAACATAAAAAACTTCCATCAAACTACCACTTTCATATTGTCCGGGTAAGGAAGCAACATATTTTAACCACATATCGGCGATATACTGGGCCAGTACCGCCGCCGCAATCATCCGCCAAGATTGGGAAAAACGCCCTCCCCAAAAGGCCAGTAACAGCGTAGAGGCAGCAATCATCAAGGCGACATCCGCCACGGCGTAAAATAAGTTAACCGGTCTGGCAAAGACCCCTAAAAAGCGATCGGTGGCGACGATGATTCCGGGAAGTTCTTCATAGGGATTCTCTTCTGCAACTTCCACCTGTTCGATCGCTGTCCCGGCTCCGACTTCTTCTGGGAGGGTTTCCTCTTCCGCAGCCGTCACCGCATTCAGCCATAAGGCAAAGGCAATGCCCAAGATGGCAATAATGGCAATAATACCCCATTGTTTGAATTCTAAGTTCAAACGCCTCGGCAAAACTGCCAAAACCATCCCCCAACCGACAAAAATGGTAAAGGCAACATAAAACAAATCTGCCGGGGAAATTTCGGGATCCAAACCAAAATAGAGTTCCCAAATTCCGAATAAGAAATTGGCCAAAAAATAGGCAGCCAGTCCCAAACCGATAAATAACCAAACTTCCCGTCCGCTTGCAATTTGAGGACTTTTCCAATTGCGGTAGCACAACCATGCTGCCAAACCATAAGGAAACGTTTCGAGAATATACGTTCCCAAAGAATACCAAAGAGGAGTATCTTCTCCAGGCAGGGTAATACTAAAGGATAGAAAAAAGAATACTGTAACAGCCGACCAAAGAATCCCAGCAAAAACAATATTTTGCCCGGTGAGTAAATTTGTTAGTGCGGTGAATTGATTTGTAGGCTTGCTCATGATGGGATTCAAGTTGATATTCTTTCCATCCATCACATCATAAAGGATGATGCGAGTTCCGGCAATGGTTCATCCCCGTTTTAAAGTTCAAGAAGAGGGATATATGGGTTATGCCGATCCATCTTAAAAATGCAACACGGGAATCCCGCTCATTGCCCAACAAGTTATTTCAGAATAACAAGGGGCGCAACTCGAGTTGCGCCCCTCATGTTGTGCATTTTTCTGTTACTTTTCCGCTTCTGCTTCGGCTGCGGGAGTTTCGGGTTGAGCATTAAGCTGCTGTTGTCGAATCGCTTCGAGTTGCTGGCGGCGAAAATCTTCGCTAGCACGGTTTAATTGACGTTGGGTATCTTGTTGAAACTGCCCCATCGTGCGCCCATTGTTAAAATTGGCGTTATGGATGAGATCGAAGGGACTAAAATTTTCCCCTCCTTCTCCAAATAGGGGATCTCCTTCATTCCCGTGAAAGCCTTCTGTTGTTGAGTTATGACGGATAGGAGCCTGTTGGGCACGGCTTTCTTCTGCCAGAAAAGTCGGGGCGATCGCTAAGCCGAAAACAAGGCCGATCCCGGTCAGAATCGATAAAGATTGACGTTTCATGATGTTTAATAGAGATATCGCGACAGATATTTTTGTGTATGGGCGAGATGCAACTTGGCCTGCGATCATTATAATCAACGGACTCCCATCGCGATCGCGATCGCTTTCTCCCTTGTTTTCTTGATTCCTTGTCTTTCATCGGCTTTCTGGAGACTTCTATGTTACTGTAGAGGATAGAAATTTTAGAATCGGCAGAAAAGTTTGCCATCCTAAGAGCAGGCGCGTCCGTTGAATCTAGGTTTCTTTCTTTTTGGTTTGGTTTGATTCTGGAGATACACGATCGATGTCAATTTATGTGGGAAATCTCGCTTACAGCGTAACCCGAGACCAACTGGAATCCGTTTTTGCCGAATACGGCACTGTTAAGCGGGTTTACCTTCCCACGGAAAAGGAAACGGGTCGCCCTCGGGGCTTTGGATTTGTCGAACTGGAGAATGAGGGCGATGAAGACACGGCAATAGAAGAACTTGACGGGGCTGAGTGGTTCGGTCGAGTATTGAAGGTCAATAAAGCAAGACCCCGAGAATCCCGATAGCCCGAGCATACCAAGAGAGTGTTCCCGGTAGCTCGATGCGAAAAGCACAACGCGACAAAACCCTACAATAAAATTGAGAGAGTTTGTTAAGCTGCCTGACAAGGCGACTTGGCAAACTTTCATCGGCCATAATAAAATTGAATCGTTCTATAGTTTAGGAGGAATCCGAATGACTCAAGTGACCGTTGGTGAAAATGAAGGGATTGAATCGGCATTGCGCCGTTTTCGACGAGAAGTATCCAAAGCCGGAATTTTCGCAGATATGAAGCGTCTGCGCCATTTTGAGACTCCCCAAGAAAAGAAAAAACGCAAAGCGATCGCCAGACGACGGAAAAAGCGCTTCAGCTAAAATTGAAGGATGAAGGAATTGCGGAAGGATGAAAGAATTTCGGAAGGATGAAGGATGAAGGATGAAGGATGAAAGATGAATTTTTCTACAACTCGACATCCTAATCCTGATTCTCTGTCGCTTCACGATTCGACATAACTTCTACGATTTCCGTGTATTCATAAGGTTCTGAAGATTGTTGGACGAGAGAATAGTCGATCCCGTCGATTGCGATCGCGTCTTCTTCGCAATCGGCTTTTGGGGAATGATAAACTAAAACATATTCTCTGCCGATAGAATTTTTAATTTCTGTGGCGACTTCACCTCGCCATTGGGTCTTAGTGACTAAGACAACTAATTGGTTGGCCAGTTGGGGAATCGATTTGGCGACTTGTCGGCGATAAATTTCGTCTAAACTCCCAAAGGGTGAGTCCATCACAATAGGAAATGTACTGCTATCGGGCCCCATTAAGGCAGTTCTTTGACTCCACTCGCGAACGCGATCGATGATGCCTCCAATAAAGGATAAACTCAGGATCTGATTTTCTCCGGTAGATGCGGCTACGGGTCGGGCAATTCCAGACATATTTTCAACAAGAGTGAGTTCATATTCAGGGCTTAAACGAGGAATGTAAGGCGTAAAAGAAATCTTACTAAAAATTTCTTGTACTCGTTGTTCTAAGGACAAGCGAAATTGTTTTTCTAAACGCGATCGCACTTCGATCAGTCGCGCGATCGCGTCTTGTGTCGCTGCAATGCGTTTTTGGGCGAGATTTTGCTTTTCGGTTTTTAATTGTTGTTTGTTAATTTGTTTTTCTAAAGTGGTTAATTCTTTTTCGAGGCGATCGCGTTGTTGTTGATTTGCACCTTGTTCTAAGGTGAGTTCGCGAATGGTTTCCTCGGTTTCATCCAAACGTTTTTGCAAATCTTGGATATCTTCATCGGGATAGGTTCTCAGTTTTTGTTTGAGATCGTCAAGTTCGTTTTCGACGCGGGAAAGTTCTCGGCGATTTTTATCGGTTTGTGCTTGCAAGCGATCGACATTTTGCCAAAACTCAGGAATTTGTTTTTCAATTTCTCTGACTCCTTCTTCTAAACGAATGGCTGTTTCTTCTACATCTTCCATTCCGGCTTTATTCATCCACGCAAACACTTCTTGATAAGCAGAGGTTTCTTCTCCTAATGTCGTCCCGCAAATACAACGTTTTTGGTTTAAAAGGTTTTGCACAAAACGCTGTTTAATGCCGGAAGGAAGTTCTCCTTTATCTCGTAAATCCTTGACAATTTCCTTGAATTGTGTGTTGAGTTTTTGGGTTAGAATGGTATAGCCGCTTCTAGAGATTAAGCCTTTTAACTCTTCCTTTGTTTTTACCAAACTTTTCCGAATTTCTTTTTCTTGTTTTTCTAATTTATCTTTTAACTTTTGTAGTTCTTTTGCTCCGCTCAATTGATATAGCTGTTTTCCGAGTTTTTGTTTGAAATCGGTATAAAGGGAGAGCTTTTGTTTCAGTTCTTCTTGTTCTTCTGTCAGGCGATCGCGTTCTTTTTCGAGTTTTTTCTGTTCTTTGAGTAATTCCTTAATTTCAGAGTTGCCAATTGATTTGAGTTCATCTTGCAGTTTTTTCTTAGCAACTTTTAAATGCTCGATCGCGCGATCGAGAACTTTAACCCCTAATAATTCCTTAGTATCTTCAGCAATATTATTGGTGCGATCGGAACGGAAAAAATGATCGATTCGTTCGCCATCAAAAAAGAAATATTGATGCAAACTTTCCGGAAGGATTCGTCCGATAATGTCTTCAGGTTGTTGTACGGGATGCTCCCAGCGTCCATTCTCTTTACCCACTAGCAAAAAGGGTGTGCTTTTACTATATTGAATTTTATCGTTTTTATCGCGACAAGCATAGCATTGTCGCTTTAATTGATAACGTTTATCTTCATGTTCAAAATAAATTTCAACGTGACATTCTACATTTGTCCCAATATTTGCCTCTTGAATTGCGCGTTTGTTGATCAAAAGATCTGGAGAGGCAAAAGCCGCAGTGAATTTCTCATAAAGTACCCATGTAAAGGCATTGAGTAATGTGGTTTTTCCCGCTCCATTATTACCATAAATTACCGTTGTGTTTGTGTCTCCGCTCGCTAATTTAATAACGGGCGTTTTTCCATAAAATTGACGAAAATTACAAAGTTTTAGGGAAATTAATTTCATTGGTTATTTTTTATTGGTTGTTTGTTGAAATTATTTATTTCTTTATAAAAACTATTAACTTGCCCATTTAACTATAAAATCACTTCTTTGACAATTTTGAGAATATCATCATTAATGTTACGAGGAAATCGCTGGTACAGTTTTTCTTTTTCTAGTTTTAGCACTCGTTCGATGATTTCTTGCACTTCAGAGGGGGCGCTAGTAATCGGTTCTTGAACTTTCTGGACATCGATATTGATTTTCATGTTATTGGTTATTGGTTATTTGTTGTTGGATAAGAATTTTATCATTCATCATTCATTGATAGCTGATATTTTTCTTGTAGAATTGATAAGGTTGCTTTGGCTTCCTCGGAATTGTCAGCTAGATTAGCAAATTCTACAAAACGAATCAGTTCTTTGCGTAACAAATTGCGTTCGACTTCCCAAGTCTCGCGATCGAGATCGGGAGGAATAACGATCGCATCGAATAAAGTTGCTGTGGCTTTGCCGGGATGGGGGCGTAAAATTCTGCCCCGACGCTGAATAAATTGGCGAGGATTGCTGGTACTGGCAAGAATAACAGCATTTTGAATGGCAGGGATATCAACGCCTTCATCGAGACAGCGAATCGAGACCAAACCTTGTAGCTCTCCCCGTTCAAATTGTTCTCGCAGTTTTTCTCGTTCTGCTAAGGGAGTCTCTGCGGTATAAATATTCACCCGATAGCCTAATTCCGTCCCTAAAATGCGCGTGACGGCCTCCAATTGACGGGTTGGATAGGCAGCATCTTCCACCGTCCCATCGCCGCAATAAAAGAGGGTATGAGTGGTTTCGAGGCGCGTTTTCATCAACCCTCGCAACAGGTGGAGTTTATTAGCCGCAGAACCGATGAGGCGCGCTCGCTTCATCAACAAAGAAGTCAGGTTTTCGTTCCCTTGCAAGTTGTCATTTTTAGAGAGCGCCCAACCGATTTGTTGGGTTAACTTGGCATAAATCGCCGTCTCTGAAGGAGTAAGTTCCACCAGCAGGGGGTAGTAAAAATAGCGAACCAGAGCCCCCCGAGCGATCGCATCTTTGAGGGTAAATTCCGGCTGGAGAACCGTGCCAAAATATCCCCAGAGGGCATCGGTACCATCCTCATCAAAATAGCGTTCTGGGGTGGCAGAGAGGGCGAGGCGCAAGCCAATATTGCGAGGCAAACAGCTTTCTAAGCGTTCGGATCCCAAATGATGGGCCTCATCGCCAATAATGAGGGTTTTGGGGGGGAAAAATTTAAGCTGAGACTGGAATCTTTCGGTAATGAACGTGGAATTGGTGACAATAACCGTGAGAAAAGCGCGATCGCCGGTGCGAAGATTGTAGATTTGATTGGAAAGGTCGTTTTGCCACCGACGAACGCTCTCAAAGGCAAGGAGGGGGTGGAGATTGAACCTCTGGCATTCCCTGCCCCATTGAGCGACGAGATGGCGGAAGGGACAAACCACCAAAAGAACTTGCAAGCCAATCTTACGATAGAGTTCCGTAGCGATCGCGAGGGCGACAATGGTTTTCCCGCTTCCGGTGGCCATTTTCAGGATACCCCGCCCCCGATTGCGCAACCAATTTTCAACTGCTTGATGCTGATAATCTCGCAGTTGAATCGAAGCGGGAAACTCGGGCATCCCTCGGGAGGAAGTAGAATAGGTAGCTCGACCTTCAGCCACGCGACGAGAGCGAGAAATAGCCGCATATTCATCCGCCAATCTCTCCCACGCGATCGCGCCAAGATCGTCCCATTTATCCTTTATCTTTCGGGGATTCCCCCATTCATCCTTCATCCTTCATCCCTCATCCTTCCGAAATTACTCCGCCAGTTCCCCACTAAATTCGTTATAGGAACGCCGTTTGAGTTCGACAGATTCGCTGCGGGGTTCGAGCTCGAAGATTTCTCGCAAGACATCATCAACGTCCTCGTATTTCACGGCACCAGAGCCGTTAAAGCGAACCCGATCGTCCCCATCAAAAACGAGAATTTGGGGGAGAATACCCTCGTAGTAGTAACCGGGTTCGTCGGGTTGATAAGCCGCCTTAACGGGAAGAGAATCGACATTAACGGGAACGAAAACCGCAACCCGTCCGTAAAAATCTTGCAGGCGAGAAACCGTGCTGGCAAAACCCTTGCAATCGCGACTATCATCGATATAAAAATCCAGAATAACGGGTTTGGGAGAAGTAAGTGCCTCCTTAAACGTCGATCGCGCCGGAACCAGAGAGCCATTCCCGGCATAGAGAACGAAAATATTGCCATCGTAGCGATCGTTATCAATGGTCGCCCGAGCGGGAGGCATGACCGAGAAGAAACAAATGAGCGCGATCGCGAGACCCAACAACCAAATTAGCCCTCGCTTTGCCCTGAAATCATAGAGATGGGAACGGATCATAAATTGAATGATTAATTGCCAACAGGTCGAGGAAAAGCAGCGAACCTTCCCCGCTCTCCTCAACCGACCTTATCAATTATCGATCGCAGAAGGGAAAACGGGAAACGAGGCCGGGGAAAGTTTTGCCGATCTCCCTCTCCACTCCTACCAATCCTTCCACTCCTGCCAATCCCTGCTAATATTCAGCAAGGGCAGACAATTCAATTTACAAGGCTACAGACTACAGTACGAGGAGTAGATATGGCTGAACTCAACAAAAAAGACATGCGCGATCGCCTCGGAAACGTGGAGCAGATTCGCGAAATCCTTTTTGGATCGCAGTTGCGGGGATACGAGCAGAAATTTGACAAAATGGAAGCCGACTTTGTTTCCTTGCAGCGAGAAGTGCGCGATCGCCTCGAGCAGATGCAAGCTTCTCTATCCTCGGAAATGAAAGCACTGGCAGATTCTCTCGAGAAAAAATTGAAGTATCTCAGTTTGACTACCCACGAGGAAACCACCAAACTCTGGCAAAAGATCGACCAGACCAGCCAAAAAAATTCCACCACCCTCGAGGC
The DNA here is from genome assembly GCA_051439525.1 of Spirulina sp. GTDB lineage: Bacteria > Cyanobacteriota > Cyanobacteriia > Cyanobacteriales > Spirulinaceae > CCY15215. The sequence continues at coordinate 7,881 of JBFRWJ010000485.1, forward strand.
GCTCAATAAAAACTTCAATACCAAAACCTCTGCCCTCAAGGAAGAGTTAACCCAAACCCGCGAACATTTTCAATCGGACAGTCAAACCTTAAAGACGAAAATTTTTGCCGAACTGGAAAAATGTTTTTCCAATCTCAAGGAAACCAAAGTTTCCCGCACGGATCTGGCAGAAGTCCTCTTTGAGTTGTGCATCAAAGTCAAAGGAACCGAATTCGTTCCCGATCTCAAAGAAGCCATGGAAAGCCGCCTGCAAGCTGAATTTTTACTTCCCGACGAGGATGCCGAAGAGAAAGATCGTTCCCAGACATCGGGCATAATGGAATGAGTAGACTCCCTCAGCATTGGAAAACAACAGAAAAATTTAATTTTTTCGTTGGCCAAGGGTGGCTTTAGTCATATCGCGATCGCGATATGGTCAAAATAGGGTGCAAACACCAAATATCGCAATCCGAGTATCAGCTTGACGCTCGGTTTCGGCTCAATCCATTGACAGCTATGTCGGACAACCCATCGCCTCACAACCCCGAGTCCGAGGCGAAAGCCAAGACCGAATCTTCCCCGTCAAGCCCTCAAGAAACCGAACAGCTTGAGGGCTTGTTCGATCTGATGAGCGATCTGCAAATCGCGATCTCCAATTCACCAACTTCTTCTCAACCGGAGAATTCGCCCTCAAATCGCCAACGAAAAGTTCCTCCCCCTCCTTCTCTGATGAAGGGGAAAAATCATAATCAGTCACCACCTCACCGTCACCCGTCACCAGTTAACCCGTCACCAACTCACCGTCACCCGTCACCAGTTAACCCGTCACCCGTCACCCGTCACCCGTCACCAGTTCGGAAAAAGGCAACGGGGAACAGGCAACAAGGAAAGGGGAAGGGGGAAGCAACCAACTCTCCTCGTCCTCGTACCCATGACCCCGATCTCAACCGGGGCGAGGAATTAGAAGAATTTTTACAATCCGCTCAGAATGGCAATCGCACGGTTTTACCGCCGCTTCCGGCTGCCTTATCGGAATTAATAGAAACGCCTTTACCTAACCCCGCGATCGCAACAGACAAGGAGAAGGCGGAAACGGAAGCGACTCCGGTTGAAACCCAAGCAGAAACTCTCCCCGAGCAATTCCCCGAAACCAAAAAATCGAGTTCCTTCTCGGCTTGGTTGTACGGGGAAGGGGGAGAAGATACGGAAGAAACTGTAGAACGCTTGCGATTGTTGCTTTTGGACTTGCTGCTCGACGAGGCAATCTTCTCGGCTGGCGACAAAGAGAAAGATCGAGAGAAAGATAATCTTTCTCTCAACGAAGCAACCCAGAGACAGCTTGCCAAGCTCGATCGCAAGTTACACGATCCCGAACTCTTGGGGCAGTTAATTGCACCCGTTTTTGGGAAACTTTTACAGCGCAAAATCGATCGATCTCCAGAGGAAATCGTTAAGGCTTTTGCCCCGCTTATCGACTTGATGATTGGGGAACGGGGGCGGGAAGATAAAGCAGCAATGATTAAAGTTTTGGCCGGTATCATTCCCGGGGCGCTCTCGAAACAAATCGGCGACGCTCCCGATGAGGTGATTCAAGCGATCGCGCCAGCGATGGGGCGATCGATTAAAGAGCAGATCCGCCTTGACAAAGATGCCATGGTGGATGCCCTTTATCCCGTAATTGGCAATAGCGTTTCTAAATATATGGGAGAAGCGATCGAAAATATCAATAAACAGATAGAGAGTGCCTTTAGCCTGCAAGGAATTTACCGCAAACTCCGAGCGCGGATGCGGGGGGTTTCGGAAGCGGAACTCATTCTCACTAAATCCATGCCCTTTGAAATTCAAGCGGCTTTTTTGATTCACAAAGAGTCCGGATTAGTGATTGCGGAGGCACAAAAGTCCGATTCTCAAGCCCTCGAAGCCGATATGATGGCGGGAATGCTGACGGCAATTCGCAGTTTTGCCAGCGAGTGCGTGCCTCAAGAGGGGAAAACTTCCGAATTGACCGAGGTGGATTACGAAAGCTTTCAGATCGTCATGGAAGTGGCGGGATATTGTTATATTGCCACCGTGACCCAAGGGGATCCGCCTGCGGGTTTTTATACGAAATTGAGAAATACCCTCAGCGCGATCATTCTCAATTACAGTTATGGCGAATTGATTGAGAAATATAACGGCGACCCGAGTACCATTCCTCGCG
>JBFRWJ010000486.1:0-2833 GCA_051439525.1 Spirulina sp.
ATACTCGCTCCCGCCTTAATTTGGTTGGGACTGGTGAGAAAAATAATCCCCGGAGTAATCGATACATAGTCCGTGATGGGGCAACGATAAAAGATCTCCAAGTGATAGGGAACCGTGTTATTGCGGAATGTGAGAGTTGGGGCATCAAAACCCGCAACGTAGGGTTGTGCTCCGACAAAAATCCCTAACAACGCATCATCTTTAAACAGATCCGGGAAGGCAATCCCCAACCCATAAGTCCAAATCTCGTAGTTCCCGGCTTCCACGGCGGGGGCGTGAGCGTCGATATAGGTAAAAAAGCCACTGAGCGCGACGGCATCGCTAAGTTGCCATGCTAGTTCGATCCCGTAGGCATTGGTGATTTTTGGGATCGTCGAGCCGGATGATGCTGTATTGGAGATGGCACTTCCCACCACCCCTTGGCTGCCTAAACCTCCCATATCAAACACCGCCGTATTGCTGGGGTGATAGCCGTGATTGTAAGTGAGACCGATCGAAAAATCTTCGGTTATATCGAAGTCTAACTGTGCCAAGAAAGCATAATCTCCTCCAAAAAGACCCTCGGGATTTTTCGTGCCGGAGGGGCCCGCCAGATAGCCCAGGGAGAGTCGCGACGGTCCGAGGAAAGATTCCATAAAATCTAAATCGAAGTTGAAACCAATTCCCGCACCCCCGCCAATGCGATAAATGGGATTGCGGGAAGCAAAGGTGGATAATGCACCTTTACCCCCATCGTAATCTTCAAAATAAGGGTTCAATGTGGGTACAAAATCGCTCCAAAGTCCGCCATTGGCAAAAACATGAGCTTGGATGTCCTCTCCAAACGGGCGGGAATAGAAAACGGAGAAATTGTTGGTTTCAAAGGTGGGGGTATTGAAGCCAATATTGAAGGTTTGAGTGGTTTCCCCTGTTAAAGAGTCCGCACCGAGAATGCTAACTCCCGTCAATTCGTTGGCATCCTCCAACATCGCCAAATTACTGATATCGATGCGGATGGCGAGCAAGTCTTCTCCTGTAAAACTCGTTCGCATCCATAGCCTTCCCCGTCCTCCAAAGACAGCTTCGGCATCATCATTGTCTGTCAGTCCCACGAGATTGATGCCGTTTAACGTTCCCCGAGAGAGAAAGAGAGGAGCTTGATTAATGGCAAGATCGCTGAAGGCAAAGACGACTTCTCCCGTGAATTTGGTGGTAGTCGAGAATTGATTGTCTTCGAGGTTAATAATCCGCGCTTCCAAGCTATCGACGCGGGTTTTAAGTTCATTTAAGGTAGCAATATCCTCTTGGAGCAAGGTTTGAAAATCCACCCACTCTTCTTCTTCGACATATTGCTCAGTGACTTGAGTTAGTAAGCGTTCTACATTTTGCAGGCAAGCATTGAGGGCGGCGGCCAATTCGTAGCGGGTGAGGGGGCGATCGCCGCGATAGGTGCCATCGGGATAGCCCTGTAAGCAGTCGTAGCTCTGGATTAAATCGTCTAAGGCTTGATAGGCCCATTCTTCGGGAGAGAGGTCGCCAAACTGCTCGGCTCCGGCTTGTTGTTCGATCGCCTGTTGCAACAGCCAGTCTTCCTCGATCCCGTCGTATAAATCGCGAGTTCCTTCCTCGTCGTTGGACAGAACGGGCAGATCGTGGGCTGAGGTGGACGACGAGGGTAAAGTATATTCTTGAGCGATCGCGGGTCTTAAAGGCAGCAATAAGGCAGGCAGGGCCAGACCCGCAAGGATGCGATGAGTTCTGAACATCTGGAAAATCTCCTCACAATATGAGATCGAATCGCCCCTGAATTATGGCAAGAAAAAGTCAAGATTTGGTCAAGTTTTGAGAAAAATATACCATCAAATGCGATGGGTGCGATCTGGGCACGGCGATCGCGAAGGGACGGGTAACTGAATGCGTTCTTTTGAATTCAAACTCACTTTTCAGAACAAAACGCTTCATCCAGATCGGTTATGCTAATATACTGTTCAAACGAGCGATCGCGGCTGGCAATCTGCCCGATAATAGTTAACACGCATTTAAGGACGCGCACTACATGATTACAGGGGAACTGAAATCGAAGGTCGATAAACTCTGGACGACGTTCTGGAGTAATGGCATCAGTAACCCGCTTTCGGTGATCGAACAGATTTCTTATTTGCTGTTTATCAAGCGGCTGGACGATCTGGAACTGGCGAAGGAACGCAAGGCGAAACGGTTGGGGGGCAAGGTTAAAGCCCCGATTTTCTCCCCGGAACAACAAAATTGTCGGTGGTCGAAATTTAAGAATCAGAATGCTGCGGATATGCTGGCGATCGTGCGGGATGAGGCATTCCCGTTTATTAAGAGCATGGGGAAGGAAGGGGGCGCTTATGCCGTCCACATGAAGGATGCGCGTTTTTGATTTCTAGTGCATCTCTGTTATCGAATGTGGTGCAGCAGATCGACGAGATTCCGATGGAGGATCGGGATACGAAGGGGGATCTCTATGAATATATGCTCTCGAAGTTGATGACGGCGGGAACGAATGGGCAGTTTCGCACGCCCCGGCATATTATCAAGATGATGGTGGAGTTGATGGCACCGAATGCGCGGGAAATCGTCTGCGATCCGGCTTGCGGGACGGGGGGCTTTTTGGTGGCAGTATCGGAATATCTGCGGAAGAAGAAGGATAGTACGGGGAATCTGGTTTTGAATGCGCCCGGGAATCGGGAGCATTTTAATTCGGAGATGTTCCACGGTTTTGATTTTGACTCGACAATGCTGCGGATCGGCAGTATGAACATGATGCTGCACGGGATTGAAGACCCGAAGATCGAGGCGCAGGATTCTCTTTCGGAGGATTGTGCGGGGG
>JBFRWJ010000487.1:0-7244 GCA_051439525.1 Spirulina sp.
TCGTGAGTCTTTTCCACGAGGGCTGATGGTGGAAATCATCAGAGGACTGGATGTCCCGTTACAGTATGACCAGTTCAGGTCGCACCAAATAATTCTGGCTCGAGTTCGTTATTGCTGGTTTGGCGCGATCTTATTGCTGGCTGCAACACCTAGCCTTTAACCTTCGCCGCAGTCGGGAGTTGGGTTTGAGCGATCGCATGAATATCTTGCAAGGAGAAATTGCTGCTCTCATTACTGGAACGGAGAGTTTGGCTTTACCGCCCCAAGATTTCATATATGGTTTGGATCTGTGCGATCGCTGGGAGGACGATCGGGTTATCTCCTTGTTGAATTGGACTTACGATCGTCTTGCCGATGGTGGGATGGCTATCTTTACCAATTTGCAGCCCGATTTTCCCGATCGCTTGTTAATGAAGCACATCCTGACTTGGCAGCAATATTATCGCAGGTCAGAAGATTGGCGCGAGTTATTGGCTCGCTCTCGGTTTGGCGGAGAGGGGATCTCGTTTAAGATCGAAGAAACGGGTTGTCTGTTATTCGCGATCGCGTCAAAAATGCTAGAGTAATCAACACCCATTCAATCGACCGCACGAAACCGGATCGCTGATAAAATCATACAGGCGATGCCAAAAACAAAGCCAACTCCCGATAATAAGAGAATGCGATCGCTAAGGGAGCGATAAGCCGTTTCCAAGAAATTAAACAACAGCGTATTTACGATTAGATCTGAATTTTCTGGAGATTCTTGAATGCTTCCTTGGATAAAAGCAAGAACATTTGACTGAGAGGTTAAAGCGATCGCACCTACAAAAAAGGTAGTGGGAATCCACGTTATGCCGAGAACCAATAGACCTTTTTTAATCGGTCTGGGAGTGAGGATAAGAATAATCAGAGAAAACAAAAGTAGCACTCCATAAGAAGTGAATGGAATCGCTTTAGCAATTGCAAAAAATTGTCGTCCTTGTTGCAAGTTTTGATAGTTAATATTGAGATCTTCTTCAGTGAGATTAGGCTTTTCAAAGATTTTCTCACCATTCTGCAAAGTATTATCGATCGCTTGGTATAACTCTCGTTTATTGGCTTCAGATGGCAAACATTCGCCTCGTTCAAATTTTTCGTAGTCTTGTTGAGTATTTCCGGGACAGGGAGGAAGTGCTGCAATCGTTTCTTTGAGAAGTTTAGGAACGTTTGTTTTCAGATTTTCTTCAATTTCAACTAAACTAATCGTAAATTCAATCCGATCTTGACGACCGTGAAAATAGTTATAGTAAGCATCGATAATCGTCTCAAAAGAGTTTTGAATAAAGCGATCGGGAAGGGAATTTTGGACTTCTTCGATCGCTTGGCGATCGGACACTAAAGGAATATTTTCTGTGGAGGGAAAAATATCTCGGGCGAGTTCTCTAAAAGCTGCAGCAAGAAAATCTTCATAAAAGTTACTCTCTCGCAACCAAGTTTTTACGGTTTGTGAGTCCGTAATTTGTTGGACGAATGCAGTCGTCGGAAGTGATAAAATTAAGGTTATGGCTAAAATTAGAGCTATTAAAATGGAGAGAAGCCAACGAATGATATTCATTCCCGATATCCCGGTATACGATTTCCCGATCTATTTTCCCATTGCGATCGCTCGCCCTCAAATCTATCGGGAAATTGTAGTAAATCTTAACTTTTATTCGCGATCGCTTTTCTGGCGATCGCGCATCCATATTTAATAGGCAAACGAATCAAACGCAGGAGGTAATATAAAGGGAACAGAAATCGAGGTAATACTATTAATTCTAGATCGCGTTCGTTGATGGGACACAATAAATTAAAGCAGTAATAGAACTTATTTTTAAATCCGCGTTGTAATTGCAGGGGAAAATAGGCACGTTGCAGTAAAGAATATTCATGTTCTGTGTTGTTAACCAGACGTTGATAAATTTGTTTTCCTAGTTTTTGAACTGTTCGATCGATTTCTATTTCTTTAATGAGATTGTCGGGTAGTGAAACATTAAAGCATACTCGAGCGAGTTCGAGTCCTAACAAGACAATTCTCGCACAATTAAATCGGAGGGATCGTTGCCAAAATTCTTGCCAATCTAAATCTGAATCAATTTTTAACAATTCCGCAATATCGCAGATCCTCTGAAGTTCAAACCAACCATCTTTAGCACCATTTAAACATAAAACAAGCAATAAATCTTCGCAGGCGAGATCGAGTAATTCTATATTCCCGATTTTTGCAGTTTTTGCACGTTGAAAAACATCGTCAATGGGAATATTACACGCAAAATAAGGAGGATGAAAGCCCCAATGTAAATCGATTTTTATGCCCGTTTCCGAATTGACCAAGGCATCTTCATAATTGGTTTGCAATCGTAACTTTTCTTGGGATTTGTTCAAGCGATCGTAAGGATAATAACCGCGTTCGATTAGGAGTTGTTTGACTTGAAAAAAATCTTCTTTTTTGAGCAATAAATCTACATCTCGTATGCGACGCAAAGCCAGATTTTTATAAATTTTTGTTGCTAAAAGCGACCCTTTAAAGGGAATGATCTTAATCTTTCGATCTTGCAAATATTGATAAACTTTAATCAGGGTTGATGTCACTAAAAAATTATGGTTGAGATTGGCTTGAAATGCTAAAGATAACTGCGATCGCACGGGTTCGGGTACGCCTTCCCAGTTCAGTTTGTTCAGATTCCAGTATAATAGGGGAGCAATATTATGATAGTGGGCGCTATCGATTAAGGTTTGCCAGTTTAACGCAGAATCGTGCAGAAATTGACGTATTTTTTGTTCTTGTTGCGATGTGATTTCAGTAGGACTACAACACAGTAATAATTCAATTTCCCGAGTCATGTAAAATAGTTGATAGTTGATAGTTGATAGTTGATAGTTGATAGTTGATAGTTAATAGCTTTCGCCATTTTTATGAGTAAATTTCCAGCCTTTATCGGTTGCTTCTACATGCAAATCATCATCGGGGTAGATTGCACTATCTCCTGGAGTGCGATCGCCAATTTCGAGATAAGTAGCATCGCGATCGCTGCGGTTGAGTAAATGGTGTCCGTTGGCTTCTCCGGCTGGAAATCCGGCTGCATTTCCGGGGATTAAAACTTGCTCCCCGGCATCAGTAACGAGGGTAATTTCCCCTTCAAGGACGTAAATCAATTCATCTTGTTTGTGATGCCAATGACGCACAGAAGACGCACTTCCGGGTTCGAGACGAACTAAATTAACGCCAAAATTTTTTAACCCCGCAGTATTGCCCAACCGCTTTTTATAACGTCCTGCAACGACACTTTTAAAGACTTCGGGATAACTAGAACTGGAGGTTTCGGGAATCTCTTTGGGATCGATAAACATTGGCTTTAGAGTTCTAAAAAGGCTTGCATATGTCGGGAGAATTCCGGCGTTCTCAAATAGCCGTAGGATTTATGATAATTATTGCCCCCATCGGGTAAAATATAGTCATTGGCGATCGCGTCATCGACAACTTGTACGCCGAGTTGATTGGCTCCGTAGTCATCCCCAAGATGCACGTCAAAAGCAACAACATCTCGTTTATCCGCATAATTGACCCAACTCTCTGTTACAATGGAAGGGGTACGAAGTTGAGGATCGTAACCGCGTTCTTTAACGATCTTACTTTTAACATAAGGCAAACCTAAAGGCGAACCAATTGTAATCAAATGAGAAACTTTTAAATCGCGATCGCTTTGTCCTAAATCTCGTAAAGTGTCATAGGCAATAATCGATCCCATAGAATGGGCAACAATGGCTATTTTACGATCGCGGTATTCTCGAATGGCTTGTTTTAATTCATTGCGCAGCACTATCCGCACGAGTTCCGATTCATTTTGGCGATTGTGAATTTTGCGATCGCTATCATAATAAAAATGCAAGTCTCGCAAAAAATTGCTCAGAATGGGAGTCGAAAGAACTCCCACTTCAAAACGCAATCGAAACGAATCGACAGAACTTCCAAGGATTTCCAAACTTTTGCGTTGTAAATCGTCCAGCCAACTGTCTCGATATTCTTTTAAAGCACCGGATTTTGCTTCGACATAAGGTTGACTGTTGTACAAGGGATCGAAGAAAAAGTTTTCATCGTCATGGAGGCGATATTTATATAGTAAATCCGCCCAAAACACCATTTGATAGTCAAAGGATGGCGCAGAAATTTGACAATTTTTAACCAACCCTTCAATAATGGACATTTTCCACCAAGCTGCTAGAGTCTCCTTGGGGGGTTTATTCGCCAGTCCGTGTATACCAAGAATAAGAGGTTTCATTGTTGAAGGTAATGGGGAATCGATAATTGGTAATGGGGAATCGGGAATTGGTAATGGGGAATCGGGAATCGGGAATCGTTACTCTATTTTGGGTTGGGGTTTGGGGCGACGAATTTCGGAATAAAAACTGGTTTCCATAAAACCCCGACCGCGATTTACTAATAATGTTCGCAAGCGTAGATTTTCGCTGGCAAACCAGATGCGTTCTTCGGTACTAATATCGTTCTCTTCAATGGTTAATGTTAAAGCACCATCAGCACCAATGGCGTATATGCCTTGGGAACTGGAACTATGCGATCGCAAAATCTTACCGATTTGTGGATTATTTTCATCGGGAACGATCGCTAAAAAACTCGAACCCACTTGTTTGGGTTTTCCCCAATCAACAGAAGTATCCCAACTGGTTTTCATGCCAAACCAAGGGCTGGTAGAATCAATCCGATACTGTTGGCAAAGTTGCAGGATGGTGGGATGGTCGTTGAGAAGTTCGATGGTTAAATTTGATTTACTATTGTCCGGTTGTTCGGTGGTGACGCGATAGCGAGTGCGTTGGGAAAACCACTCACCTTCAGACTGAGTAACAAAGGTTTTAATATCCATTCAGCATGGGGACCAAGAACGACGAGAGGCGATCGCGATCGCCAATTCTGTATTGTATTATGATTCGGCACTCGGGGGAGCGAGGGCGAGGGAAGCTGCTTCGCGCACTTGAGAATGATTGTCTTTGGCGAGATACTGAAGGGCAGAATGGCTCTTTGCACAGGGGAGATGTCCGAGGGCTTCTGCCAAGCGCTGGCGTACCAACCAATCTTCTGAATCGATAAATGAGAGAATATCTTCGAGGGAATCCATCGCACCAATTTCTCCCAAGGCAGCGATCGCCGCTTGTTCCATGACGGATTCTTGGCTGTAAAGGGCTTCCATCAGCACTCCTCGGGCGCGAATATCGCCAATATTTCCCAAAGCAACTGCCGCACTAAAGCGCACTAACCATTGGGTTTCCTCGTAAAATGCCCGCACGAGGGGTTCAAAAGCACGCTTGTCTTCTAAATAGCCTAACGCCCCCGCAGCATCGGCACGAACGCCATAATCGGGATCGTTTTGCAAGCATTGAACCAACATGGGGTAAGATTCTGGGGTGGGCTTGACTCCCAAGGCAAATACCGCCATCGATCGCACCTGCACCAGCTCATCGTTAAGAACTTTTTTGATTAAAGGGACTGCCTCCTCGGGGGGAACTTGGCGCAAACTGACCAAGGCAAGCATGCGATCGCGAGAATCTTGGCTCTCTAGTTGTAAGGCGATTTGTTCTAGGTCGGGTTGAATCATGCCAGTCGATCTTTACTGCTGATTTTAACGCGAATTGAGAAAGTATAACTTGTCGCGGCATCCCCGAGGCGATCGCGGAATGCTAAGATACAAAGACACTCTCATCCGATGTGTTGACTCAATTCTCAAGGCGATATCCCATTCATGGACATTGAAGCGTTTAGCGAGCTTTTTCCGCTCTTCAATACAGCCAGTCCCGAAACGCTGCAATGGCTGCTTTCTGTTGCTGTGGAACATACTTACCCCAAAGAGCGGGCGGTGTTGATGGAAGATGCTTGGGGGAATGCGGTTTATTTTATCGTTTCGGGATGGGTGAAAGTGCGCCGTTTGGCGGGGGAAAGTGCCGCAACCCTTGCGGTGATGGGACGGGGGGACTTTTTTGGGGAAATGGCAATTTTAGATGAATCGCCGCGATCGACGGATGTGGTAGCCTTGTGCAAGGTCGAATTACTCAGCGTTTCTGCCCAGCGCTTCATTCAAACCCTCTTCAAAGATCCCCAATTGCACCATCGGATGTTGCAGCTTATGGTACAGCGTTTGCGCTATTCCAATCTTCGCTTTCAACTGCGCGATCGCCCCCCTGCGGTAAAATTAGCCAAAACTTTAACGATCTTGGCAGACCAATACGGACAAGTGACGGACAAAGGCAAAGAAATTCTCTTCATTCCCTATAGCGATTTATCACAAATTTCTGATATTCGCGTTGAAGAAACCAAGAAAATCATTGAAAAGTTAGCCGATAAAGGGTGGATTCATATCGACAAATCTCGCCACAGTTTATCTTTAGTCAACCTTCGACAATTAACCCATTTGGCAGGCAGAACTTGAATCAATGAACAATGAACAATGAACAATTATCAATTGGGGAAAATTCGTTCTAGGTCTAAATTGGAGGCAATTTGTGCGAGTTTGCTTTTATCTTGGGGGTTGGCAAGGTGGGGAATCGTTCCTAAAATGGGAAGATGGGTGAGAGACTGGATGAGATCGATGGGCGTCCAATTCGTTAATTCTTCTTCGGTGACGGGTTGGGAACAGTTGAGAATAATGCCTTTGAGATTTAATTTGACCTGACGGGAAAGGGCGACATTGGCGACGGTTTGCGCGATCGCACCCAATTTGACGGGGACGACTAAGACGGCATTTAAACGCCATTGTGCGGCAATATCGGCAACGGTTAACTCGTCAGTTACCGGAGACCCCAAACCCCCCAAGGCTTCGATGAGAACGAAGGGATAGTATTGTTGTAAGGTTTGATAGGTTTGCCAAATTTTCCCCAAGTCGATCGCTTCCCCTTCTCGTTCTGCGGCGACGGGAGGAGCGACGGGAGTGTTAAACTTGACAGGAACGAGAGTTTCGGACGGTTGAGAAAACTCGAAGAGTTCTCGATATAATTCTCCATCTCCTTCTCCGGTTTGTAAGAGCTTCATTAAAGCAAGGGTATCGGGCGAGCGGTAAGTCTGCCAATAAGCCACTAATGCCGTCGTGACAATCGTTTTGCCAACATCCGTATCGGTACCGACAATCAATAAATTTTGCATTTTTTCTCGCGATCGCATTCTTGCACAAAGTTAAAATTATACTCGAAAACTCACTCCCCTCAATTAGCAATTTTCTCAGCGATGAACACCTTGCGTT
>JBFRWJ010000488.1:0-8318 GCA_051439525.1 Spirulina sp.
ACTCATATCCTAATAATAATGGAACAGATCCCACCTTTTCAACAACAGCAACTCGCTCTACAAGCGCTAACAATCTATTTAACATTGCTGCCGTCGGTCAATATGCAACGCCAACATTTATCGATCTTGACGGGGATGGCGATTTAGATAGTACAATCGGTCAGTACGACTCCATTGTTTACTATCAAAATGATAGTCCTTCTACAATTTCTAATCTTGATGATATTGTCTTTACTCTCAAAACAGGGAGTGACAATCCTTTAAATGCTGTTTCTGCATTATCGACGACTCCACCTCACAGAAGACTCAATACAGCCTTTCTCGATGTTGATTCAGATGGCGATCTCGACGCATTTATCGGTCAAGGTAACGGACAGATTCAATACTATGAAAATCAAGGAACATCCTCTCTTGCGAACTTTGTCCAACAAACCGGTACGAATAACCCCTTTAATAGTTACAATACATCTCCTGCAGCAAATATCCCCGCACGCGAAGTCCCAACGCCAACCTTTGTCGATATCGATGGAGATAGTTTTTCCGAAGCTTTTATCGGTTCGCGAATTGCCAAAGACGATAATGGAGATGCTGGAATTGTATTTCTGGAGAATGTTGGTTCGGATGATGACGACGATGATGATGGAACGGACTCAACAACAACCAGTAACTTCTTAAGATTTGAAAATGGGAATTTCATCGTTGGTTCTCAGGGCGGAAATAACTTACAATTGACCCTAGCGGGAGATAATTCCGCAAATATTGCCGAAATTAACATTAATTTCTTATCGGGAGGGGGAACCGATGCGGAAATTTTCTCCGTTCTCCCCTCCAGTTTTCGACCGACGGGCTTCGATGTGAGTTTGCAAAGTTTGATTTTTGAGAGCGTCAGTGCGGGTCAAACCTTTCTCATCGAACTTAAAACCCTCGACGGCAGCAGTGCGGGAACGCAAGTGTCTGCTACAGAAATCTCAACGGGGAAATTTTCGATCGCCTTCTCTAATGGCATTACTCTAGAGATCGAACAAACGAGCAACGGCGTGCCGATCGGGGTTGGAAGCGAACAAAAGCAAGGACAAGAATTAATTGACTTACAAAACTTTGGCGGATCGCGACAAGGTGTTTTTACCGTTTATCGGGAAGCTCGTTTTGATAATGTTGTCGGTTTCTACAAGATTGACAATATCAATGGAACTGTAGGGGGTTTTTCTCCCGGGGATTCCGGTTATGCCAAAGCAGCCATTCAAAATCGCGTCACCGACATTAGTCTCAGTACCGCAAATAACTCGATCTCATCTTTTAGCGGCACTTTAGAGGGAGGCGCTCTCTATGCTCCCTTTATTATTGCCAACGGGACGATCGATGACTTTCTCAATTTTAATTCAGGCAATGCGGGAACGAGCAATCCCGTGTCCTACTTTGCTTATACGGCAGCGAATCCCGATGGTGTCGATCACGTTCGTTTATTGGGCAATAATACTTTTGGTTTTGAGGATCTGCCGAGAGGGGGCGATCTCGACTACAACGATGTCATTTTCCATGTCAATTTTAGTTAAAAGAAGCTACAATGACAGACTCACGGGAAACTTTCCAAGAACGGCTCGATCGCCAGATTGCCTCCAATTCCGATCGCAATGAATAACAAAAGATCGCCTCTCGCTCATTATCCCTTATTCCTGAGCGTTGGCACTACAATTCTCTTTTTTCTCCTCGCCACGCTGCGCCATGCTTTATTTAAATCCAATGCTTACGATCTGGGATGGTTCGATCAATATGTTTATTTGATTAGTCGAGGTTTGCCTCCCGTTGTTTCGTTTTGGGGTTATCAAGAATTTCATCTTTTGGCCGATCATGCAGCCATCATATTTTATCCCTTTGCTTTACTGTACAAAATTTACCCCACCGTGCATTGGTTGTTGGCCATCCAAGCGATCGCCCTCGGGTGCGGTTGTTGGTTGACATGGCGAGTTTGCCAACAAGCGGGTTTGTGCGATCGCGATGGGGTGATGATGGCAGGGGTATACCTGCTCTATCCTCTCATTTTTAATGTTAATATTTACGGCTTTCACCCAGAAGTTATCGCCATTCCGGGGATTTTAGGGGCGGTTTTAGCAGCGAGAGCCAGAAAGATGGTTTGGTTTTGTGTCTGTCTTGCTCTGATTTTAAGCTGTAAAGCCGTTCTTTCCCTCACCGTAGCTGCGATGGGGTTTTGGTTGTTTTTCTTCGAGAAACGGCGTTGGTATGGCGCGATCGCGTTATTTTCGGGAATGGGTTGGTTTTTCATGACCACGCAACTCATTATTCCCCAATTCCTCGGTACGGAACAAGATTCCATCTCTCGCTATGGTTATTTAGGCGATTCTGTCTTAGAAATTGCCCTCAGTCTCATTCTCAAACCCGATCTCATTTGGGGACGCATTCTCTCTTTACCCACTTTAGAATATTTAGCTTTACTATTCGTCCCTGTTTTCTGGGGATTATTCCCGCGTTATTTGGCCCCCTTAATTGCAGCAATGCCGGCATTAATGCTCAATATTCTTTCCGATCATTTCGGGCAGCGTACCCTCATTCAACATTATGCCGTGCCGATTTTTCCTTTTCTGATCTTAGCACTCATTGCCGCTCGCAGTCAGAGAAAAACATGGATTCGCAGTCGTAAAATAATTTTAGCTTGGAGTCTTTGCGGGTTTTTATTCTTGGGAAAATATTACTTTTTTGCGACCCTTTATCTGGATTCTCTCGACACTTGGCAGGCAAATCGAGAAGCGATCGCGCTCATTCAAACCTCAGAACCCGTCATGGCACCGTCTCAACTCATTCCCTATTTAACCCATCGTCAAGTTATCAAAGTCCCTCGACCCGAAACCGAACTGGAAGAGTTAGAAAACTTTAAATACATCCTTCTCGATCGCCGCCATCCCGGTTTTGCCAGTTCCCCCGAAACCGTCCTTCGTTTAACCGAAGCGCTCGAAAAAAATACTCGTTTCCAGCGCATTTACGAACGAGATGAAGTAGTTCTTTATCTACAACAAAGGGAGAACGATTTTGAATTCCGTTCCGATTCCTAACTCCGAATCGCAAGTGATGATTCCGCCATGTTGGTCTTCCACAATAGAGCGAACGATCGCCATTCCCAAACCCGTTCCTTTCCCGACTTCTTTGGTGGTAAAATCTTGATTAAAGATTTTGCTTTGCACTTCTGCCGACATCCCGATGCCATTATCGCGAATGCGCACGATCGCCTCGTCGCCATTGCATTCCGTCGAGATCGTAATCCGCCCCGGATTCTTGGTAATTTCTGCGAAACTTTGATAGCGATCGCGATCGTCAATGGCATCGATAGAATTGGCCAATACATTGAGAAAAACTTGATTTAACTGCCCTGGATAACATTGAAGTGAGTGCAGTTCGCAATATTTTTCGATGATTTCAATCTGGGGTCGCCATTCGTTCGCTTTCAAGCGATGTTTTAAAATCAATAGGGTACTTTCCAAACCGTCGTGAAGATTAAATTTTTGCTTTCGATCCGTATCGTGACGGGCAAAAGTTCTTAAAGATGTACTGATTTTTTCAATGCGATCGGCTCCTTTTTGCATCGAACCCATGACTTCCGGTAAATCTTCTAGAATAAACCCTAACTCTTTCTCTGCGATTTTTTTGGCCAGTTTTGGACTCGGCTGCGGCAATTCTTTTTGATAATCTGCTATAATGTCAGATAGATCCTTGATATACTCTCGAGCCGCCTCAATATTCCCCACAATGAAACCGAGAGGATTATTGATTTCGTGAGCAACCCCCGCAACTAATTGACCTAATGTTGCCATTTTTTCATTTTGAACGACTTGCAGTTGAGCTTCTTCCAGTTGAACGTATTTTTCCTTGAGTTTTTGATTGGTTTTTTCCAGCTCTTGATTGAGGCGCTTCAGTTGGTGATTTTGATTGGATAATTGTTCTGCCTGAATGATATTGGTTTGTTTGAGCATTTTTTGCAAGCGAGAGAGTTGGAGATGAGTGGCGACGCGAGCTAAAACTTCCTCAGCGCCTATGGGTTTGGTAATATAATCCACTCCTCCCAAACTAAAGGCTTTAACTTTGTCAAATACTTCGTTCAAGGCACTAATAAAAATGATAGGAACATCTCGCATTTTTTCATCTGCCTTGAGATGTTCGCACATTTCATAGCCATTCATCTGGGGCATAAGAATATCCAATAAAATTAACTCTGGATAAAAACTTTCAAACCCTGCCAGAGCTAACTTAGCACTGGGAAAAGCTCGAACGTTATATTCGCTGTCTTCCAGAAGAGTTGCTAATAAATGCAGGTTAGCCGGAGTATCGTCAACAATGGCTATTCGACCTCGATGTTCGCTCATATTTGGGATTTTTGGTTAGGATAAAAGGTTCAAGACTTTCTCGTACTCAAAATTGTACAGGCATTGTTCTAATACCTCTGCCAATTCCTCCTGTTTTTGGGCAATTTTTTCTAATATACCCTTCATGGCTTGGCGATCGGAATTAATAATTGCTTCTTTTAACTCTCCTTGCCAATCTTCTGGCAATGTCGTCATGGCTTCTGGCGTTAAGATTTCCTGCTCCCGCTTGGGTTCGCTGGCTTTCGACGCTTCATAAATGTAGCGAACGCCGATATGCTCGTGCATGGCCTCCAAGATATCTTCCTCCCGAAATGGCTTTCTCATAAAGCTATCGCACCCAGCCGAGAGAGTGACCGCTTTTTCTTCTTCTAACACGCTCGCGGTTAAGGCAATAATTGCCGTCGCTTGCCCTTTCGTGCTGGCTTTAATCTTCTGGGTGGCTTCATAACCATCCATCACTGGCATGCGCATATCCATCCAAATGACATGGGGTTGCCAGCGATCGAACACTTCGATCGCCTGTTGTCCGTTACTCGCTTCTTTGAGTTCAAATCCCAAGGGATTGAGGAGTTTAATCAGCAGTTGGCGATTGAGGATTTTGTCATCGACGATGAGGATGCGATAGCGGGGTTGGTCGGGAGCGAGGGCGATCGCTCGGCGTTTGGGTTTTTGGCTTTCTACGGCTTCGGATTCCACTGCTTTCGCCCGAATCTCAAAACTGAAGGTAGTGCCTCGACCCACTTGAGAACGGACTTGCATATCGCCCCCCATCAGTCGCACGAATTGGCGGGAAATGGTCAATCCCAGTCCCGTTCCTTCTTGTACCTGTTTGCCGCTTTGGGTTTGGCTGAAGGCTTCAAAGAGGTGTTCTAATTCTTCTTGGGCGATTCCCGCTCCGGTATCTTCTACGGTAAAGTGGATGATTCGCTCTGGGGTGTTTTCCACGGCATCGGAGGGAGAAACTTGCAGGGTAATGCCCCCGTCTTCGGTAAATTTGATGGCATTGTTGAGCAGGTTGATGAGGACTTGGCGCAGTTTCACTTCATCGGTACCAATGTAGCGGGGAACGTTTTCGTCCCTTTCCAACAACAGTTGTAGATTTTTACCCTCGGCTTTGAGTTGAAACATATCGTGGAGGTCGTCGAGAAGGCGGTACAAGTCGAAGTTTTTCTCGTTGAGGGTGGTTTTCCCGGCTTCGATTTTGGAGAGGTCGAGAACGTTGTTAATCAGGGTGAGGAGATGTTCCCCACTGCGGGTGATAATGCCCACATTTTCTTGATGGTCTCGGGGCAGACTTTGGGAACGGGTCATGATTTGGGCGAAACCGAGGATGGCATTGAGGGGACTGCGCAGTTCGTGGCTCATGTTGGCGAGAAAGGTGCTTTTGGCTTCGTTGGCGACTTCGGCTTTTTCTTTGGCCACTTCGAGTTCGGCGGTGCGTTCTTGGACTTTCTCCTCTAAGTTCGTAAAAGCATCTTTGAGTTGACCGGACATCTTGTTGAAGGCGAGGGCGAGTTCTCCGAGTTCGTCCCGGCGATCGAGGGAGACGGTTTTATCCCAGTGACCTTGGGCGATTTCGCGGGCGGATTGGTTGAGTTTGAGGATGGGTTGAGTCACCCAACGGGCGGAGAGAATGCCGATCGCCGTGGCGACGATGAGGGTAATGCCGCACAAAACCAAGGTGATGCGAGCGTTGCGGTTGATTTCTGCCATGAAGTCGGATTCGGGAACGACACTAACGATGAGCCAATCAATCCCGCCTTCATATTGATAGGGAAAGACTCGCAAGAATTGCCGTTCTCCTTCATGGTTAAAGGTGAGAATTTGCTGGGATTCGATCTGAGTCAGGTCGCTAAATTGTTCTTGGAGATAGCCTGCGGTCGCGCGAATGAGGGGGTCTTGACTTTCGGTAATGTTCAATCTTTGAGGCTTAGTGTCATCTCCAAGTTTAAAAGGGTTGGAATCGGCAGAACTGCCCACGAGGAGTCCGTTACGCTCAACGATCGCGGTACGCGCCGATGGACTCAATTGCAGTTCGGTTAGAAATTCACTAATTTGAGTAAGGGCAAAATCAACGGAGATGACTCCAACAAACTTTCCATCGCGATGGTCGTGGAATGACAAAAGAGCTGATATAGATAGCTGCTCATTGACGTTTGATTGTGTCTCGGGTTCTATGGCTTCCGATCCTAACCACGAATCAATGGGAGTCCAAAGCAATTGTCTTTGTTTGGAGGAGAAATCTTGCCAATTGTAATTGTCATATTCTTCGCGAAGGTCGAAATCTAGTGCAGTTTCTGCGGGGGGGAAAATTCGCTTCCCTCGATCGCCGACGCGATAGGTATGGGTAAGTAGTCTTCCGTCACTGTTGTAGAAAGTGTCATCAACGCTGAGAGTCTGACCATTATCTAAATAATATCCCATCCCTATTGATTCTCCATTGGTAAATACTATTGTGAGATACGAAAGGTCGTAGTTTTGGAACTGATGCCACAAGAATTTTCCCATCGATTCATAATCGTCATTATCTAGAGATTCAATTAACCCTGTCTCGAAACTATTGACAAAGGATTTAGCAATAGTTTGTCCCGGGCTTAAATAAGTATAGATTTGGAGAGAAAGTTTTTCTCCAATTTCTTCTTGCAGTTGAGTGGCCAGTTCGCTCACGGCTTTCTGGCCGTTGCGATAGGACAAATATCCTACCAAACCCACTGCCGCAAATATTTGTAGAATAAAAGGAACGATGAGAATTGCTCTGAGAGGAACAAATCCCAGCATTTTACTCGGCGCAATTTTCATAATTTTACGATGATATACTACGCGAATATACGAGGACGTGAAGAAAATTAACCGCTCTCGGCACAGAGAAACCCGGATCGGGAGAAGAAATCGTTTTGTAGGTTTTATTCTTAACTTATAGCCATTATTCCCGAACTTGTAGTCGGAGTTTGAATCTCAATCTAATTGACGTTCTCCCACTGCTAAAGCAAGGGGGATTCATCTTCGCTGGCTTGAAACCCTGTTTTTTGGTCAAAATAATTAGGACTTACGCACCTTGTCCCCTAAATCCCCCAATCCCCCTCCCGTCCCCCTTATTAAGGGGGAAAGCCAAAGGATACTTCGCTTTTTAAGGATGGGGGACTTCCGGTCGGGTTCCCCCCTCTTTTCCCCCCTTCCCAAGGGGGGTTAGGGGGGATGTTTTCCCCCTTCCCAAGGGGGGTTAGTGGGGATGGGGGCGAAATCTCGTGACACTGCGTAAGTCCTGATAATTTAAAGTTTGAAGAGCGAAATTTGTTAATGACTCGCAAACAGGTATCTTGCCCGTTATACCACAATTGCTATAATCTGCTATTTGACGATCGCGTTTCACCACAATTTTTCCTGTCTCGTGATGGCTCGATTTTTGCTTCGAGCCAAAGAGAAGGACTCTATCTGTTACTGACTTTCTTTCCCGAAAACTCTTGTCTTTCTCGCGATCGCTGTAATTATCCCCGAGATTGACGACGGATTTGAGTTCCCCCCAAAACCAACGCGACTAACGCGATCGCCGTACCGGGTTCGGGAATATCGATAGGAACTTCTTGAACGGGTTGAGATTCCATGTACTTAAAGTAAGCGATCGCGCCACTCACATTATTGTACTCAACTGTGACATCTTTTACGCCATCAAATGTACCGTCTGCGTTCTTGAAGGAGTACTCTCGCAAGGAGTTATCGCCTTCTAAAGCGTTCCCCTGCCAATCGACGGATAACAGCGTTTCTTCGATATACTCCACATAATTGCTATCATCGATAATGAAGGGATTCCGGGTGGGATCCACATACTCGAAGGTAAAAGACAATTTCTTGTTACGAAGCATGGCTTCATCGAGATCGACAAAACCGAACTTTTCAAATGTCACCCCACCTTCAAAGAAAAGATTGTTATTGCCTAGTTCTGTATTGAAG
>JBFRWJ010000489.1:0-5882 GCA_051439525.1 Spirulina sp.
CCCGTGAGATCTGCACCCGTGAGATTTACACGTGTGAGATCCGCACCCGTGAGATCCGCATGTAAGATCTTTGCATCTATAAGTTCCGCATTTTTGAGTTCTGCGTTTGCAAGACTAGCTTCTGTGAGATCTGCATCTGAGATTTTTGCGCTTGCGAGACTTGCGCTTGAGAGATCTCCACTTTTAATCCTTGCAAGTGTGAGGTTTGCGTGTATGAGGTTTGCGTGTATGAGGTTTGAACCTGTGAGATCTGCGTTATAGAAATCATTGACAATAAGAATTGTTTGACTCAGATTCAGGTGATTGAGACACATTAAAGCCGTTCGATTGTCCCATCCCGATCGCTGCCCTCGCAGTGTTGCCAACCACTCCCCAAACGCCTCGCGCCGCCCGTCCGGCCATTCAATATCCGAAACCATGTTCGTCCAATAAGCACAGCTACTGAGAGCAGCTAAAAGCGCTTCCTCAGCATTGCGAGCTTGGCGCGATTCTTCCAGATAAGAAGGGCGAGGCTCTAGACTTTGCATCGGCATCCCTTCTCGTAGCATAAAACCGATTAATCGACATAAAGTCTGCTGCCACCGTTTTACCGTTTCTACGGAATGTTGCTCCACTTCATCTCTTAAAAAGCTCAAAAGATAACGATCCACTTCAGAAGAACCGCAGAGCTGAATCCAATGTTCCAAACAAGTTGTTTCATTCCAACCAAACCGAGTTTGCTGAAGCGCCTCGTGAGTTTCCTCGAGTTGCCAAACAATGCGCCGAGCCACCAGATATTCCCCAAAACTCTTATGGGTAAATTCAAACGTCGCATCGCCACCAACCCCCTCGCTCTGTCGAAAATAGAATGCTGTCAATAGCTGCGTTACGCCGTCGCGAGAATCGTCGCACATACTTTGCAAAACCCCTTGCAGCCGCGAATCTCCCTGACACCGTTCTTCAATCTGCTCAACCGTTGCAGTGCGACTATTGCCACTATGCCAGCAAGCGATCGCAATTTCTGCAAGAATGCGAACAAAATCCTCTTCCTCAATCCGTCCAAGTGTGGGGTGTTTATAACTTTCCCAGTCTCGCTGATAAACTCGCTCTAATAGATTGTTGTAGATCCCGTTAAGATTGCTGTCGGCAGAAAAATCTAAATTTCCCGCATCATAACTCAGCGCAACGAGATAATTGAGAAGAGGCTGAGCGGTAATTTCCAGTAATTTTCCTTGGTTTAACTCTGATGGTAAACCGATATACTTTTTCCCCTTTAACTCCCCATATCGCCGCCACCAATCTTCCCGTTGATCTTTTGCTAACAAGTTTTGCTCGTCAACATAAGAATGCTTTTCTCGCTCCGATTCTGACTGCGTATAGGGCATAACATGGAGAATTTGACCCTCTCGACGAAAGAAACTTTGATTGTCTTGTATCACCAAATCTCGACCGCTCATCAAGACTAAAACTCTGGCTTCCTTTTGGTTTTTCTGGTGAAGATATCTTTGCACTTCATCAATAAACTCTCGGGCGACGCGAGCGGCAGTTTTCCCCTGCATCGCCAGTTCGTCCAAACCATCAAAAATCAGTAAAATTTGCCGTTCTGCATTTTCTTTAGCGAGGGGATTGGGCGGTAAAATCTCGTCTTCCCTGTCGATAAACTTTTGTAGAGCATCCTCAAAATCGTCCCGCAATCTGAAGTGATAGAGGGTAACAAATAACACTCGCCTTGTCTCATTCTCTGCTAGTCGAGCCGCAAACATTTTGCAAAACGAAGACTTCCCAGAGCCAGGCCTGCCACAAATCACCCGAAGCGAATCTTTGCGATCGGCATTCTCAACCCACGCCATTAAATGCTCCTGCAAATCAATAACCGATCGCTCCGATTTTTCCGACTTGAATGGCACCTCCTTCGCTTCTACCATTTCTGATTTTGGCTCGCGCTTATAGTAACCTCGCAAGGAAATATAGATACTTTCCAACCCAAAACTCTCCCCAAACATGGGTTTATTGACTTGATACCGCAACGAAGTTAAATAGCGCATCCAAGCCAATTCATTCTCCCTCGCCCGAGCGAAAGGCGTATCCTGTTGCGCCGTCAAAATTCCATAATCGCTCGATCGCGATCGCCACTCATCGTGAAGGGCAAAAACGAAATAAATCGGCAGTCGTTGGGTTAAATTTTCCGCGAGTTCCGATTGTAATCCATGAGCCTGCAACCAGCGTTTGTAAGGCGGTTGAACGTGCTGCAAAAGTTCTAAATTCTTAGGATTGGAACCCCAAATAAAATCGCTAGGTAAAGATAAATCCTCTGCTCGATCTAAAGCGAAGTCAATTTGTTCCCCGAGTTGCTGGATATCGAAGTCAATCTTCGGTTTTGTTTCCTTCACCAACTCCAGCATCGCTTGGATGAGCGATCGCTTGACCAATAACCAAGCAATAACTGCTGGATCGTTGGGATTTAAACCCACGGATGCGAGAATATCTAACCCACTTGTCGCAGCAGCGACCCAATTATTAAAAATTGCCGCAATTCCACCTTTAGCACATCCCTGAAGCAATTTGCCGACCTTCAGTTTGGGACGTTTCCAGAAGGCAACAGGCTTTTTTCTCGGGAGATTGGGTTCGATGTTCACGAGCGAGCCCTCCTACAGATACCCGCTATTATAGTATCCTTTGGGAACAATTTTGACCATTTGTGAGATTTTTTCAACCCGAAGGCGCGATCGCCATTAATTTAACTGGCTGCATATTCTCCCAATTTCCGTTTCAAAGGAGACTGAAACCCTAAAACAATATCGTGTTTGGGAATTCCCAGCTCGACCAAACGACTCGCGATCGCCACCTCAGTATTATTCTGCTGAATGTAAACTTTCCCCTCAATAATATCCAAGTGTAACAAACAACCATAAACCCAATGACCGTTTGTCCATCCCACTTGAATTAATAAATAGCGATCGCGATCGCGATCGAAAACGATCTCGATTGGCACATAACCAGACTGATGCAAATCTGCCTGTTCCTGAATAATGGTTTCAATGATGTTATTGTAATTCATAACCCGCGTATAACCTCCTCAGTATCGGGATTAAAAACGATTAAGGGAATCTGATTGTGTTGTATGCTTCTTTTGGTAAAACGCTTTTGAAAGAAACTCTCATAAATATCATTGGGAATCGCTAAATATAAAACTCGTTCTGGATCGATCTCGGACAGTGCAAGACGGTAATTCAGAAATTGACCGATCGCGGTATGGAACTCGGAAATCGAAGAATCTCTTAAGAAACTTTTGATTTCAACAGCAATTTTCTGTTTTCCTCGTTCTGCACCAATAATTTGCTCTGCTCCCAAATCGACAAAGAAAGAAACATCTTCAAACTCAATGCTCAAAGGATCGTGAGTAATTTTCCACCCTGCTTTAATTAAAGCCGATCGCACAGCTTGATGAAAAACATCTTTGGCTGACATACTCAAATTTTAACATATTTCTCTGTATTATACGCCATTACCGAAAATTCTCAAACTTCGCATAATTTCAGTTATACTTCAGAAAGTAAAGGAGCGATCGATTGACCACTAACCAAGCAATAACTGCTAGCTTTGGGGCAATTTCTCAATTATCGCTCAGCTTTAAGGGAAATTATGCCAGATTGGATTGTTTATATTGCGCTTCCTTTAGAAACTTATAACGAGTTTTTTACACTAGGATTTATTCAAGATCGAGTTGAAGAATACGATTTAAAATTACTGATTTTTCATCCCAATCTGGAGGAGATTGTTTTATGGAGACATTAAATGTTCAGCAAAAACTTAATTATCAAGATGCGATCGAAAAAGCGATCGGCAGTTTTTCCGATATGCTCGTGCAAGAAGGCACTGAAATCGAATTAATTTGCGATCGCGAAAATGGTCATTATCTTGTTATGGTTGTCGGTTGGAACGACCAAGCTAGAATTTATGGCAGCGTTGTTCATATCGATATCAAAGGAGATAAAATTTGGATTCAGCAAGATAGAACAGATACAGATATTGCCAAAGAATTAGTAGAATTAGGAGTTCCAAAAACGGATATTGTTCTAGGATATAAATCAATATTTACCCGAAAATTTACAGAATATTATCATGGATAATTGACCAAATAAAGGAGCAATTGCCCAGAATCAAAGGACATGAGGAATCGATTAGCGATCGCGCCAAACCATCTCTACTAATTTTTCCAAACCGGAAGGATGGCAATGCGCATATAATTTCTTAACGGGAACTCCTTCCAACAAACGGGTTACACTAACAAACTCTTGCTTTCTCAAATCGCGATCGAGGAGATAGTTGGTCGAAGTATTGGCAATGAGGGCGATCGCTGCTTCCCGAGGAGGAATTTCCTCAATTTTCGGAGAATTTTCCTCTCGCCTCTCTCCCAAAAAATAAATTCTTACTAAAGGTAAAGGAGAATTTTGAAAAGAATATTTTTTCTGCTTTAAATCTAGATAACGCTTATCCCAAGTGGGATTTGTGGGAACGATCGGGGGAAGGCGATCGCGACTCCCATAAAGAAACTCCACCGACTCCGGCCACAATCGCAAGCGAGGATAAGCCGGAAGCACGAAAACGCGATCGTCCTGCCAGTTTAACGCCACTACATCATCCGACAAGACCGGATACCCCAAATTCGCAAAAGCTGCCGCCGTCGTGGATTTCCCCATCCCCGCCGCCCCCACAAAAGCGATCGCGCCTCCTTCCAAAGCGATCGCGCTAGCGTGCAGGCAAAGAACCCCTTGCAAGCGCAGAACAAAAGCAAGAACGGGGCCTAACAGATAAGTCGCCGTATCTTCCAAAGTGAGAGAAGCCGGCCAATTCGCCCAAATTTGCAGGGGCGATCGCTGAATTAAAAACTCGGTTTCATCGCCATATTGCAGATAAAACCGAGTTTTGTCCTTGGCTTGGTCAAAACAGCGCCAAACTTGTAAATTGGGCTTATCCGTCGCATGGTTCGACGAACTGATATACCATCTTTCTCTCTGAAATTCCGCCAATGAGGGCAACATACCCAAGTAAACTTTGGCAGGAGGAGCTTGCCAAGAATTTGCCCTCAGAGGAACTAAACCGGGTAGGGGCACATGAGTCGAGAATGTCAAGCCGCAAACTCGATAGACAAACATTCCCATTCCCAACGATCCCGATTAATTGGTCTTGTTGGGAACGGCATTCATCCCCGCTCCATCCGGGGCAATTCCTTCAACCGCAGTATTTTGGGTTAAGGTTTTGATATCCCCGTAATTTCTTAACTGGGGCGTATTGTAGGGTCGTCTAAGATTTCGATCGATCGACATTTTGGCCGGCTCCGTAAAAACTCTCCTGTGTTAGTCTTAACAAATCTTTTTAGGTTTTGGAAGAGAAAAATCTCTAGTTTCTCAAATCGATTCGGGTCTGGAAAGATATTGCTTATTTTTCCCGATATCGTTGCAGCCAACGCCCCAAACTGAGAGGACGCAAACTGCACCATGCCGTATAAATATCTAAGGGTTGTCGATGGGCGACCTGCAAGAGCTTTCCCACATCCACATAGGCAGTTATAGCATCAATTGTCTTCAATTCGTCCCAAGGATTCCAACCGGCTTGGAGAAACGTGTAAAAGGGTTGCCCGGCAAGGGGAGTTTTTGGGCGTTGTTCGATCGCCCCGGGCAAACAATAGCGATCGCCCTGTCTCCTGCGCCAAGATAAGGTCGCTCGTGCCAATTCTTTCCCACCACACCAAGGAAAAGGCGGAAAGGCGAGTAAAGTGCTCAACAAGCGCACATCTAAAAAGGGAAAGTACACTTTGAGGGGCACTCTTGTAAATCCGGGATCGGAATGTTCAAAATTTACCATCCATAGGGGTTGTAACAGATCTTGATAGGCTTTGGGGC
>JBFRWJ010000490.1:0-7474 GCA_051439525.1 Spirulina sp.
GAGCAAGAGGGGACGATCAAAGAAATTGGATAAAGCTCAACGCGCATCCGTGCTATCAATGGGGATTTAATTTCAATGCCCAATTCTAAATTCTCAGAGTTGGAATTAACGAATCGAAGCAGACGCAATTGCATGCTCCTCAAACAAACATTAGGACTACGTTATGAAACGACACCCAAACAGCTCAGAGTTGTATTAACCAATCTACGGGAGATGATTTTGACCCATCCTCGATTATTGGAGATGAAAGGAAGCGAGAAAGAAGCTAGGGTTCGATTCATCCAATATGGTGATTATTCCCTCGATATCGAAATATTTGTTTATGTCGATACGGTCACTTTGCCTGAGTTTTTGGATATTCAGGAAGGCATTTTACTCCAAGTCAACGACATCGTTCACAATGCAGGAACGGATTTTGCGTTTCCGTCACAAACAACTTATCTTGCTCGAGACCTTGGACTAAAACAAGACTCGATAAAGCAATTGTGAACAATGCTCGATGTAAAGCTACTGACGGTAAGTAGGTCATTACAATTAAGCTGAACAGCACAAAATTAAGAAACTTTTTATAGAGTGCATCTCAAATTCGTAAACCAGCAGCCCCCTAGCCCCCAACCTTGGGGAAACCGGAGTCCGGAAGTCCCCCGAAGTCGAGGTCGAGGGATGGCGAATCGTGTCTTGGTGCGCGTTCCTTTTCGTGGTCAGCATTCCCTCTTGGTCGATTGGATATGCTGAATGCGATTGCTGCATCCCTCGCGCTCATATCCAATCGACCTCATTGGGGATTTAGGGGGCATATGCGTCAATTCGATAAGGTAGATTGTATAAGGGATAGAGCGATTAAACCTTTCTGGAAATAAAGGCGTTTATGGGGTTTGAGATTCATCAAACGATAATCGTCATTTCTCGATCGCGATGTCGATGCCACATTACACAACTCAATCAGTCACTTTTTCTCGTATGCGGCATCTAATAACAAATCTGCTCCAAATCTGACCGCATCCGTACAGGGTAACCCCGTTTCATCTTCCACGGAAGCGATCGCGGCCTTCGCTTCTTTTTCGTTGAAATGAAAGGTATTCAAAGCGATCGCTTTCACTTTACCTTCCCCAAAAGCCCCGCCCGATCTCACTAAACTTTCATAAGCTGCGATGACTTCCGGTAAAGAAGGAATGAGAATATCGGGGCAATTCGCGATCGCTGTTTGTCCGGCGCGATGAGCGAGAATTAAGCCTGTGGGCTGACTGCCGCGAATGAGGGGTAAAGTGGCCGTAGAACCGGGATGCAGTAAGGATCCCTGTCCTTCAACCAACAACAAATCGCACTCTTGTCCCAAAGCCATCACCGCCTTTTCCACCGCCCCCGCCGCAAAATCCACCCGGATCGCATCCAAAGGAATCCCCTCCCCCGCGATCGCGAGTCCTCCTTGTCCCGTGGCCACAAACCGGGTGGAAATGCTCCGTTGTTTGGCAACTTTTCTTAACTCCAAACCCGTTGACATTTTGCCGATCGCCATATCCGTCCCCACGGTGAGAACTCGCTCGCACTTTAGCGATCGCGCCCGTCCGCTCCCGATACTCAACCCCTCGGGTTCTTGACGAATATCCCAAATCCATTGTCCCTCCCGCAAGTCTGTCAGGATTCCCGCCATGGGGGCATGCAGGCCATTTATCACCGATAAGCCCTCGAAAATGGCTTGTTTGACCTCCTGATACCAGTCCTCGGGTAATGCCCCTCCAGAAGGGGCGATCCCGATAAGCAAAACATCGGGCTGATAGACGATCGCCTCGGTCATAGAAGCGACAATGGGAACATCCCGGGGAATGCCCGTTAGTGCGGGTAAAGACTCTCCTGCATGGGCGCGATCGATAACCGCCACCACATTCGCCTCGCCATAGCGCAAAAACGCCAATCCCGTTTTACCCGAACGACTCTCGAGCCCGTCGTGCAGTAAAATTGCCACGCGATGGTTTTCGGTTAATCTCACGCCAACTCAACCCCCAAACCCGGTAAATTTCTTGGAACTAATTTTCCATTGTCTAACATTGCTCCCCGAAACGGATCGTCAACGAGATTGAGGTGACTGTCAAGATCGAGATAAGTCGCATAGGGGGCGAGTTGAGACATGGCGGTATTGGCTAAAGCACTGTCCGAATAACAACCGTACATGATTTGCAGATTCAACGCCCGGGCGATTTGAATCATGTTTAACGCTTCCGTCAGTCCCCCTGCTTTCATGATTTTGATATTGATGCCGTGAATGCAAGGGGCGAGGCGTAAAATGTCCTCACTGTTAAAACAACTTTCATCAATAAAAATCGGCAGGGGAGACTGAGCATACAAAATCGGGAAATCCTTTTCGGCGGCGGCATCTAAGGGTTGTTCGAGATGCCGCACTCCTTGTTTTGCCAACCATTGCGCCATTTGAATCGCCTCGGATAAACCCCAACCGCCATTAGCATCGACGCTAATTTCTGCTTGGGGTGCTTCTTCTTTGACGGCGAGGAAGAGGGCGCGATCGCAGTCTATCCCCTCGGGACTGCCTAATTTTAATTTAATGACCTTGGTATTGAGGACTTCTTGCCACTGGCGCACTCTTTCTTTCGCTTTTTCGGGAGAACTAATTCCTACAGTGACGGAGGTGGGGACGATACGACTTGCATCCAAACCCCATAATTTCCACAAGGGAAGATCGGCGCGCTTTCCCAACCAATCGTAGAGTGCCATATCGATCGCTGCCTTCACGCTGGTTGATGCGTTTGCTGCTTGCAAAACTGCTGCGATTTTTTGCCGTTCCCAAGGCTCGAAAACTTCTAAACTGGGAACGAGAGCGTTTAATTCTGCTAGTAGTTTTTCGGGAGTAGGTTTGCTCTCTTTCGTGACCGAAAAAGGGGTTGCTTCTCCCCATCCTTCTAGATCATTTTGTTGGATTTTTACCCAAATATTGGTATTTTCCGCACTGGTTCCCCGGCTGATGGTGAGGGGGACGCGTTTGCGGACGGTAAAGGGTTGTAAGGTGATTTGCATGGCTTATCTCGTGAAATCTTCACCCAGACCACTAATGACTGATGACGGGTAACGGGTAATTGGTAATTGGTCACCGATCGCATTACCATCCCCGAGTCCCGACACCCCCTTTAAAGGGGCCGACAATATCCTTGGTAATCCAACCGCCATAAAAGTCTCCTTCTTGGGCTTTAACGCGTTCTCCATCCACGTAACAAGCATCCATTAAACTGGGATAAACGGCAATGTAATTTTTGATGGCCGCAAAGGAAGGAGTCGGATCGGGATAATACCATGCTGCATTGGGAATTGTTTGATCTCCCACCGCGATCGCGTAATATTTTGCCACTCCTTTCCACTCGCAAAAAGTTTGTCGGGGAGTCGGAGAAAAATACTCCATTTTCACGTCTTCGGGAGGGATGTAATAAACGGGAGGATGACTGGTTTCGAGGATGCGATAGGTACGCTGACTCTCAGCGATCGCCACGCCATTAAAAATAATTTTAATCTGTTTGTCGGAGGGTTCTGCAATGGCAGGACGGGGATAATCCCAAACAGATTCTTGACCGGGGCCAGGTTCAATACGCATTTTTTCAATTATCAATTATCAATGGGGGATTTATCGACGGCGATCGCTTGTAAACGTTTTTGCAGATCGATATCGCTACCCGTTGCGATCGCTTCTAAGGTTTTCACCCGTTCTTCCAACAGTTTAACTTGGGTAGACTCAGATAAACGATGGGGTTGTCCGTCGCCGCGATCGTCGTCTTCCTTCTGTTGCCAAATTTTAACCGTACTGATTGTCGTCCCGACAATGATAGCAAGGGGAATTAATGGACCGCTTCGGGTTGCCGGAGCAAGAGGAATACAAATTGCCAGCATTCCCGTGGCAATACCCCAGATTTTAATAATGAGCTCTCGCCGAAATTCTCGATCTCGTTCCATTGTTTCTCTCCTCCTTTAATCGCTTACAGTGATTGAGTTAAAATTGCTGGAGAAAGCGCAAATCGCTGCTATAAAGACGGCGAATATCATCAATTTCATGCAAGACCATCGCAAAGCGTTCTACGCCAAAACCTGCCGCAAATCCTGTATAAACTTCGGGATCGTAACCGACGGCTTTTAAAACATTGGGATCGACCATTCCGCATCCTAAAACCTCCAACCATTTTCCCTTCCATTTCACATCAACTTCGGCTGAAGGTTCCGTGAAGGGAAAATAACTGGCACGAAATAACATCGGTAATTCTTCCCCAAACATTTGCCGGACAAACTCTTTAATCGTACCTTTGAGATCGGTAAAAGTCAGTCCTTTATCTACTGCTAAAACTTCGACTTGATGGAAAACTGCTGCATGGGTTGCATCGACGGTATCCCGCCGATAAACGCGACCGGGTGCAATAATGCGAATGGGGGGTTCGTGAGTTTCCATATAACGCACTTGTACGGGAGAAGTGTGAGTGCGCAATAAGTTCCCATCCGGGAGATAGAGGGTATCCTGCATATCTCGCGCCGGATGATCGGCAGGAATATTTAAGGCTTCAAAATTGTAATATTCCGTCTCCATTTCCGGGCCTTCCGCAACAGTATACCCCAACCCCACAAAAATATCGATGAAGCGGTCAAAAGTGCTGTTGAGGGGATGAACGCGACCGAGGGGACGACTGACACCCGGCATGGTCACATCGAGGCGTTCTGCCTCGAGTTGTGCCTGAATTTTAGCAGCTTCTAAGGTGCTGCGGGTATCTTCTAGAGTGTGTTGAATGGCTTCTTTGACTTCATTGGCGATCGCGCCAATTTTGGGGCGGTCTTCGGCGCTCAGTTTGCCCATTCCCCGCAAAACTTGGGACAGTTGACCTTTTTTCCCCAAATATTTGACTCTCAAGGGTTCTAAGGCATCAAGGGCATTGGTACTGGCGATCGCGCTTGTTGCTTCGGTTTTGAGGGCGGTCAGTTGAGTTTCGAGCTCGGTGGGAGAAGTCATGGGCGTGAAGTTCGGTTTAATGTTTCCTATTCTACAGTGTACCGAAATGTTGCCGGAAACTTTCCGCGAGACCACAAACAGATTTAAGATTAATTGAGAAACGTTAATGATGATTCCCAAGTATTTTTTGAGATTGCAGGAAATTCCATATTAAAAAATATTTCAATCGCGTTAAATCTCTCAATAATATTATCAACAAATTTTTATACAATGAAGAGGAGTCATGACAATGAAAAATGAAAGCGGCAAAATCAGATGAATCCAACAATCGAGACAATTTTCAAAACCCTAAGAACTAAAGGGGGCAAACAATATGGCAGCGAAGCCGTCAGCCAACTCGAACACGCTTTGCAATGCGCGACTTTGGCAGAATCGGAACGTGGGACCCCAGAACTTATTGTTGCTGCCTTACTGCACGATTTGGGACACCTGCTGCACGATTTAGGCGAAGATGTCAGCGATCGCGGCATTGACGATCGCCACGAATACCGATGTTTGGGACTGTTAACCCAACTCTTTCCCCCCGCCGTAACCGAACCCATCCGCCTCCACGTTGAAGCCAAGCGCTATTTATGTGCGGTTGAGGCAACCTACTGGCAAGAGTTATCCCCCGCTTCAAAACAGAGTTTAAAATTACAAGGAGAAATTTTTTCCCCCGAGCAGGCTCGGCATTTTAAGCAGCACCCTCACGCTGAAGCGGCCATACAGTTGAGAAAATGGGACGATCGCGCCAAAATCGCCGGCAAGCAAACACCAGCTTTAGAGCATTTTCTCCCTGTCATGGAACATTGCGCGATTGCCAGAAATTAAATTTTTGAGAGAGAAAATTGTGAGATAAAATCGGGTAAACTTGAAAAAATTTCTAACGATTTCCCATGCTTCTGAAAGCCAAACCTCATTCCCCGTTTAAGAGATTGCAAAAAATCCCCTTGCGTTCGATCTTGGTGGTTCCTTTTGCGATCGAAGTTTTTGCCGTCGTGGGATTGACGGGATGGCTTTCCTTACAAAACGGGCAAAAAGCTGTTAACGACGTAACAACCCAACTCCGGGAAGAAATTACCGCTCGCATCCAACAAAAACTCGAATCCTATTTAGAAGTTCCCCACACGATCAATCAACTGAGTGCCAAAGCGATCGCGATCGAACAACTCGATTTAACCGATCCCATTGCCCTCGATCGCTGGTTTCTCCAACAACTCCAAACCTTTGATTCCGCCACGGGAATTTACTTCGGCAATGAAGAGGGAGGATTTACCGGGCCCGAACGGGGTAGCGAGAATACCTTTGTCGTTTATTCCACCGAAAACTTTAAAGCCGGCAATCTCTATAAATATGCGATCGATAACCAAGGCAACCGTGAAAAAATCTTAGATACCATTCCCAATTACGATCCCCGTCAGCGACCTTGGTATACTGCTCCAATGGAGACCGGAAAAGCGGCATGGACTGAAATTTATCCCTTTATCGCCGACTTAACCCTCGGCATTTCTGCCAGTTTGCCTGTCTACGATGCCCGAGGAAAACTCCAAGGCGTTGTTGAAACCGATCTCGCCCTTGCCGATATTAGCGATTTTTTGCGTTCCCTCGAGATCGGACGCACGGGACAAACCTTTATTATGGAAAGTTCCGGGTTAATTGTTGCCTCCTCCACCGATGAAAACCCCTTTGTCGATCGCCCGGGAGAAGACAAACCCCAACGCTTGAACGCGATCGAGAGTCGCATTCCCTTAATTCAAGGGAGTGCTCAACAAGTCATGGAAAAATTTGGCGATTTTTCCAGTTTGCAAGGAGGCGAACAATTAACGTTTACCTTAGAAGGACAGCGACAGTTCTTGCAGGTGACTCCCTTCCGGGACAAGCGGGGATTAAATTGGTCGATCGTAGTGGTGATTCCCGAAGCGGATTTTATGGAACGCATTCAGGCGAATACGCGGGTCACGATTTTGCTCTGTCTGATTGCTTTAGGGGTCGCCATTATCGTCGGGTTCTTAACGGCTCGCTGGATCGCTCAACCCATTTTACGCTTGAATTCAGCCTCGAAAGCGATCGCCTCGGGGGAACTCAACCAGCAGGTTGAAGTCAAGGAAATCCGCGAACTCGATACCTTGGCCCGTTCTTTCAATCAAATGGCCGGACAGTTGCAAGATTCCTTTACCGCCCTCGAAAAAACGAACGCAGAATTAGAACACCGGGTCGCAGAACGTACCGCCGAACTGCAACAAGCGAAAGAAGTCGCCGACTCGGCCAACCAAGCCAAAAGCGAATTTCTCGCCAATATGAGCCACGAATTGCGAACGCCGTTAAACGGGATTCTCGGCTACGCGCAAATTTTGCAACGCGATCGCGATGCCACCCCCAAAATCAAAGACGGTCTCAACGTGATCGACCAATGCGGTTCTCACTTACTAACCCTAATTAACGATGTCCTCGATATTTCTAAAATTGAAGCGCGAAAGCTAGAACTCTATCCTCAGAGCTTTCACT
>JBFRWJ010000491.1:0-3303 GCA_051439525.1 Spirulina sp.
CGATCGCAGTCCAAACCAATTTGTAAAATGGGATAATCGGGAGGATTTTCCCCTTGTTGGGCGGAGATCGGTTTTCCGGTCACATAAAATACTTCTAAGGCTCTTAAAGTGCGGGTGTTATCGTTGGCATGGATTTTTTCCCCCGCAACGGGATCGACTTGGCGCAACAAACCATAAAGTTGAGTTTGTCCGAGAGTTGCCAAACTCTCTCGCAACTGGGGATGGGGAGAAACGCGGGGAATTTTTAACCCTTTGACGATCGCTTTGATATAGAGTCCGGTTCCCCCCACGAGAAAGGGAATTTTTGGGGATCTCGCGATCGCCTCCCGTGCTTGTTCTTGATATTCTGCTAGGGTGAAAGTTTCCCTCGGATCGCAGATATCGATGAGGGCGTGGGGAACTCGTTCTCGTTCTGCTATCGTTGGTTTAGCGGTACCGATATCGAACTCCCGGTAAACCTGCCGAGAATCCGCACTGATAATCATAGACTGCCAATATTGTGCCAGAGACAGCGCCAAACTCGATTTTCCCGTCGCCGTCGCACCACAAATCACAATTATACCGCGATCGTTTTTCATTTTTCCTCCGAGTTAGAAGTTATCGGGGGAAATATTGAAAAATTCTGCCAGCTTTGTAATATATTCTGGAGTTAGAGGGCGATCTCGATCGAGAATTTCTCTAACAATTTTTTCCTCTTCTAAAATGGGAATTAAATCGCGATCGCGTAGATTAGATTCTTCCAGTAAGGCGTAAATTAAGTCTACTCCTTGTAGAACTGGAAACTGTTCGTGGGTTTCTTCATAATCATAAATTGTTAATCCTAAAATTTTAAGATAAGCGCGATCGTCTTCTGTCAATTTGGGGCGATCGAGGATTTTATTAATTTGTTCTTGGGTTGCTTGATATTCGTCCTCATTTGTGATAGGACGAGGTGGAAAAGCGGCAATCAATTCAAGATAATAATTGCTAAGTGCTTTCAAACCACTGGTCATTTTTCCATTTCTCCTTGTCGTATTCTGCATGGGTCAGCACGGAACGAATAAAAATTATTTGATATTCGTAATCAATATAGGTAATTAATCGATAGCGATTGCCACTAATGTTAAAAATTACAAAGTTGCCAACAATATCTGCTGAGGGAAAGATTTGTCGAACATCATTGAAAGTGTTAAATGTGGCATCGGTAACGCGATCGTACCAGAGTAGCAGTCCCGATTGCGCTTTTGGGCGATCTTCCCAAAATTCTCTCAATGCTTTGCGACTGATGATACGCATGATAACTCTTAATTTAAGATTACCTTTCCATCTCAGTGTTATATTTGATAAGGTTAATAACACAATTATAGAGCGATCGCGTTCTCTTTACCACGGATTGCCGACGATCGCGAAACTGGCCCGGATCGTCTGACGCGACTTGCCGATGCAAATTTAACTAAGGGATTTAGATAAGGGGATTTAAGAGTCTAAACTTTTAGCGCGATTGCCCTCCTCGATCTCAGAAGAAGCGATCGCGCGAATTTTGGGTATAATAGAATGCCGAGATCGCTTCAACGCCCACCTGAAATTTCTCTTTTTCCCAGAACCCAAAAAAAATCAGGGGTGCATCCCAAAATAAAAATCTCTTCAGAAGGCGATATAAACTTCATACAGTCTTTTGTGCTATAATTTTTGAGGATTTTGCTATTGAGGGGTGAAACTCACGCTCCTAACTCAAATTTTGAGGGATTCCCATGACTGACAATTACGGTACCGAACAGATTCAGGTTCTCGAAGGGTTAGAACCGGTTCGCAAGCGACCGGGGATGTATATTGGTTCCACCGGTCCGAGGGGACTGCACCATCTGGTTTACGAGGTGGTAGACAACTCCATTGACGAAGCACTGGCGGGATATTGTACTCATATTGAAATTGACATTAATGCCGATGGTTCCGTTAGCGTAACCGATGACGGTCGGGGAATTCCTACAGATATTCACCCCAAAACGGGAAAATCTGCCGTCGAAACGGTTTTAACGGTTCTCCACGCCGGCGGAAAATTTGGCAGTGGCGGGTATAAGGTTTCTGGCGGGTTGCACGGGGTCGGCGTGTCCGTGGTGAATGCTTTATCGGAATGGGTTGAGGTTAAAGTTTGGCGAGAAAATAAACTCCACAAACAACGCTACGAACGAGGAATTCCTCTGACGGATTTAAAAGCAACCCCGAGTCCGGACAAAAATCGCACGGGAACTTCGGTTTCTTTTCTTCCCGATACTCAGATTTTTACCGAAACCGTTGATTTTGACTATAATACCCTCGCCGGACGCTTGCGAGAACTGGCCTATTTGAATGCAGGAACGAAGATTACTTTTAGCGATCGCCGTCCCGAAGAACCCCGCATCGAATCTTATTGTTATGAAGGAGGAATTAAGGAATACGTCGCCTACATGACGCGAGAAAAAGATCCCCTACACCAAGATATTATCTATGTGGAAGCAGAGAAAAATGGGGTACAGGTTGAAGTCGCTTTGCAATGGTGCATTGATGCCTATAGCGATACGATTTTAGGATTTGCCAATAACATTCGCACGGTGGACGGCGGAACGCACCTCGAGGGATTAAAAACCGTCCTCACCCGCACCATGAATAATGTGGCTCGCAAGCGCAATAAAATTAAGGAAAATGAATCGAATTTAGGAGGGGAAAATGTTCGGGAAGGGTTAACGGCGGTCATTTCTGTCAAAGTCCCCGAACCCGAGTTTGAAGGGCAAACTAAAACTAAGTTAGGCAATACCGAAGTCCGAGGCATTGTTGACTCTTCCGTGGGAGAAGTTCTCAACGAATATTTAGAGTTTAATCCGCAAGTTGCCGATGCCATTATCGAGAAGGCAATTCAGGCATTTAAAGCCGCCGAAGCCGCACGACGAGCAAGGGAATTAGTCCGCCGCAAATCGGTTTTAGAATCCTCTCCTTTGCCGGGTAAATTAGCAGATTGCAGTTCTCGCGATCCCGAAGAATCAGAAATTTTCATCGTGGAAGGAGATAGTGCGGGAGGCTGTTTTGTGGGTGAAACCAAAGTGGCTTTAGCCGATGGTCGTTCTCTCAGTTTTAAAGAATTGGTTGAAGAAGAAGCTGCCGGAAAACAAAATTTTTGTTATACGATTCGTCAGGATGGAACAATTGGAATCGAAGGAATTATTAATGCACGAAGAACTAAGAAAAATGCAGAATTAGTTAAGGTAACGCTTGACAATGGAGAGAAGCTAATTTGTACGCCCGATCATCGATTTATGTTAAGCGTTCGCACTTATAAAGCGGCTGTTGCTC
>JBFRWJ010000492.1:0-8534 GCA_051439525.1 Spirulina sp.
AACAATCCCCGCCGGATTCATCAGGAATAAATGAGAATTGCCCCCCGTCACCTGAATTAAACCATTAATAATGGAAGCATCGCCCCCAACAACGCGACCGAGAATATTATGAATGCTGGGTGCAGAAAGAAAATTAGCAACTTGTCCGGCATCGAGTCCAAATCGCTCGAAACTGTGAAATAAATTCCCGCCATCCCCCGACAACCGACCGCCTTCAATTGTGAAGATTCCGTTCTCGGAATGAACAATCGTTTCAGTTCCATTCACTTCTGAAACAATAGGTAGAGAAAAAGCCGGGCGCGAGATTCCCGATGCGGCAAATAACAGGGGAATGGGAACAAAATAGGGGAGCGATCGCCAAAATGCCATGAGCTTTATTCCTTTTTTGAATAAACTTTCACAATCATTCTCAGTATCTTCAAGGAGACTCAGTGAAAATAACGCGATGATTGTGAAGATTCAGTAAGTTTAATGTCATCAAAACCTACGACTTACTGAGTTAAGACCCGAGATTTACTGACTTGTATCTGACTTATGACTGACTTATGACTGACTTATGACTTTGACAAAATCAGGACTTACGCAGTGTCACGAGATTTCGCCCCCATCCCCCCTAACCCCCCTTGGGAAGGGGGGAAAACATCCCCCCTAACCCCCCTTGGGAAGGGGGAAAAAGAGGGGGGAACCCGACCGGAAGTCCCCCATCCTTGAAAAGCGAAGTATCCTTGGGCTTTCCCCCTTAATCAGGGGGACGGGAGGGGGATTGGGGGATTTAGGGGGCAAGGTGCGTAAGTCCTAAAAATGTCGAACGCAGTCTCCCCCTAAAATCTATGATTGAGTGGGGTTAGCGAGACCAACACGGAAGCGCTTGGGGTTTCCTCAGCATATCCATCTACAATGGAAGAGCAGCAAGTTGGCAGGGTGGGACATGAAACGCATTGTTTTAATTGCCGGGTTTGAAACCTTTAACGCGGACTTGTACCGAAAAGCGGCAGATTTGGCGCGATCGCGATGTCCCGAGTTAGAAATCTTTACCTTTAGCGATCGCGATCTTGCCACCCAACCAGATACCGTTGCAGCATCCCTGAAAAATGCCGATGTTTTCTTTGCCAGTCTCCTGTTTGACTACGAACAAGTGATTTGGTTGCGAGAAAGGGTGCAAGAGATTCCCATTCGCCTCGTTTTCGAGTCTGCATTGGAGTTAATGAGTTTGACCAAATTGGGAAAATTTGCGATCGGTGACAAACCCAAAGGAATGCCCAAACCCGTTAAATTCATTCTCAGTAAATTTTCGAGCGGACGAGAAGAAGATAAACTGGCAGGATATATTAGTTTTCTGAAAATTGGACCCAAACTCCTCAAATTCATTCCCGCCAAAAAAGTTCAAGATTTGCGCAACTGGCTGATTATTTACGGCTATTGGAATGCGGGCGGACTGCAAAATGTAGCTTCTCTCTTTTGGACGTTAGGGGAGAAATATCTCGGTTTAAAAATTGGCGAGATTCCCGCTCCCATTGAAACGCCAAATATGGGACTTTTACATCCCGATTATAACGGTTATTTTACATCGCCGCAAGAGTACCTTAACTGGTATTTACAAGATAGAAGAGAGGGGGATGAGGAGAAAGGAGATGAGGAGCAAAATTCATCCTTCATCCTTCATCCTTCATCCTTTCCCAAGTCGCCCGTTATCGGAATTCTCCTTTATAGAAAGCACGTTATCAGTCAACAGCCTTATATTCCTCAATTAATCCGTAAATTCGAGCAAGAGGGACTCATTCCCTTGCCGATTTTTATCAATGGAGTTGAGGGTCACGTTGCGGTGAGGGATTGGATGACGACGGCAGACGAACGACAAAATAAACCCAATAATCCCACGCTTTCTCAAGAGGCAGTAGAAGTCAATGCCCTTGTTTCTACTATTGGTTTTCCTCTCGTGGGAGGACCCGCCGGATCGATGGAAGCAGGACGACAAATTGAGGTAGCAAGACGCATTCTCACCTCTAAAAATGTCCCTTATCTTATTGCCGCTCCCTTGCTGATTCAAGATATTTACTCTTGGACGCGACAGGGAATCGGTGGACTGCAAAGTGTTGTACTCTATGCTTTGCCAGAATTGGATGGCGCGATCGATACCGTCCCCTTGGGAGGATTGGTGGGTGAAGATATTTACCTCGTTCCTGAAAGAGTCAACCGTTTAATCGGCAGAGTCAAAAACTGGATTCAATTAAAACAAACTCCCCCAGAACAGCGAAAAATTGCCATTCTCCTTTATGGTTTTCCGCCGGGATACGGGGCAACGGGAACGGCGGCACTTTTAAATGTTCCGAAAAGTCTCTTAAAATTACTCCAATCTTTACAACGACAAGGTTATGATGTGGGAGAATTACCCGAAGATGGAGAAGCGATCGTCGATCGCGTCAAAGAAGAAGACGAAAACTTAAAAACTTCCCATAGAGTTAACCTCAAAACCCTAGAAGAATGGTTGGGCTATCTCTTCACGACACGCATTGAGAAACAATGGAACAATCTCAAAGATACGGGAATTAAAACCTTTGGGGATGACTTTCTCATGGGAGGCGTACAATTGGGAAATGTTTGGATTGGCGTACAACCCCCATTAGGGATTTCTGGCGATCCCATGCGCTTGATGTTTGAAAAAGATTTAACCCCCCACCCTCAATATGCTGCCTTTTATAAATGGTTGCAAAATGAATTTAAAGCCTCTGCTGTCATTCATTTTGGAATGCACGGGACGGTAGAATGGTTGCCGGGATCGCCATTAGGAAATACGGGGTATTCTTGGTCGGATATTTTACTCGGAAACTTGCCAAATTTGTATATCTATGCTTGTAATAATCCCTCGGAATCGATCTTAGCCAAGCGTCGGGGTTATGGCGTTTTGATTTCTCACAATGTCCCGCCTTACGGTCGTGCGGGTTTGTATAAAGAGTTAATGGCATTGCGAGAATTAATTGCCGAATATCGTGAAGATCCGGAGAAAAATTTGGTTCTCAAAGAAGCAATTTGTCAGAAAATTGTGGATTCAGGAATTGATGCCGATTGTTCCTTTGAAGAGGGAGAAAAATCAGGCATTGCCTTTACGATGGAAAATGCAAAATTATTCAGTAGTAAAGCATTAAATTCGTATTTCGTCAAGGTCTATGAGTATCTGCAAATTGTCGAACAGCGCCTCTTTTCTTCCGGACTGCATACCTTGGGCGAGAATCCATCTTTAGAAACATTGCGATCCTATTTAGAGGCATATTTTGGCGAGAATTATTTTCCCGAGGAGACCCTTCAAGCGATTTATGAAGGAGAGGAACGCGATCGCATTCTCAAAGCGGCAGAATATTGGCACCTCAAACAAGAAACCAAACCTCCAGAAGATTTTGCTCAAAAGCTGGAAGAAGCCCTACAAATTCGTCATTTATTAATGCAAACCGAAGACGAACTCACCAACTTATTACGAGGGTTGAATGGAGAGTATATTCCCGCCGCACCGGGAGGGGATTTACTGCGGGATGGTGTTGGTGTATTGCCGACAGGACGAAATATTCACGCCTTAGATCCCTATCGAATGCCCTCCCCCGCCGCCGATGCCAGAGGACGAGAAATCGCCTGCAAAATCATCCAGCAAAATTTAGAAGAAAAGGGAACTTATCCCGAAACCGTTGCCGTGATGTTATGGGGATTGGATACAATTAAAACCAAGGGAGAATCTTTGGGTATTTTACTCGAATTAGTGGGAGCCGAACCCGTTAAGGAAGGAACGGGGCGGATCGTGCGCTACGAGTTAAAACCTTTGGCAGAAGTGGGACATCCTCGTATTG
Source organism: Spirulina sp. (assembly GCA_051439525.1). Lineage (GTDB taxonomy): Bacteria > Cyanobacteriota > Cyanobacteriia > Cyanobacteriales > Spirulinaceae > CCY15215. The sequence goes on from JBFRWJ010000492.1 coordinate 3,834, forward strand.
ATATCTTAGGCAACCTTTCCGGCATTTTCCGGGATAGTTTTGCCAATATTATCGAACTGTTAGACGACCTGTTTCAACGAGCAGCCAATGCCGAGGAATCTGAGGAAGAAAACTACATTCGCAAACACGCTTTAGAACTGCAAAAACAAGGCGTAGAAAACGCATCTGCACGCTTATTTTCCAATCCTGCGGGAGATTTTGGCTCCTTGGTCAACGATCGCGTCGTGGATGGCAATTGGGACTCGGGGGAGGAGTTAGCGCAGACATGGGAGGGACGCAATGCTTTTAGTTACGGACGCAAAGATAAGGGACAAGCGAGACCGGAAGTGTTACAACAGTTATTGGGGAAATGCGATCGCATCGTCCAAGAAATTGACTCGGTGGAATACGGTTTGACAGACATTCAAGAATATTACGCCAATACGGGGGCATTGAAAAAGGCAGCAGAGAAGCGCAGTGGCAAGAACGTGAATGCCAGTTTTATCGAAAGTTTCTCCAAGGATACCACCCCGCGCCAATTAGAAGACCTGTTGCGCCTAGAATACCGCACAAAGCTATTAAACCCCAAATGGGCGCAAGCCATGGCAGATCAAGGAAGTGGGGGTGCTTACGAAATCTCTCAACGGATGACAGCGTTATTGGGTTGGGGGGGGACGACGGATTTTACCGATGAATGGGTGTACAATCAAGCGGCGGATACCTATGCGTTGGATGCAGAAATGGCGCGACGGTTACAAGAAGCGAACCCGGAAGCCTTTCGCAATGTCGTCGGACGAATGTTAGAGGCAAATGGTCGGGGTTTTTGGCAGCCGAATGAGGATACATTACAAAAGTTACGAGATTTATACGATCGCATTGATGAAGATATCGAAGGCATTCAAGTTTGAGAGTGGGCTGACTTGGCGTGTTACAATAGCGATCGCGCGAATAGGGGTCTGCGGGAATCGGATTTGGGGTTCCCCTCGGGCACGCTCAATGGATTCTCGATATTGACCCGAGAGAGAAAGCGATCGATTGCGAACTGTAAAGCGGATAACTTTGCTAAAGTGAAATTAAGACATTTAATCAAAAAACATGATGGATTACCTTTTAGAAGCGGCAGTCGCTAGCGGAAAACCATTCCCCCTTGCTTTTATTGCGGTTTATGTCATTGGCTTTATTGCCGCCGTGGGAATTGGCTCTATTGCTTGGTATAATTCAAAACGTCCTGCCGGATGGGAAGATAAAAATCGTCCTGATTTTATTCCCGATGTAGCGCCAGAGGCAAAATCTGACGAACAGCAAAATGCCTAAGTCAAGCAAGCCTTTTGGCAAATTACCTTAATTTCACTCCTCTCCAATATCTGCCTCTGGCTTGCAATTTGGAGGCAGATCGAAAGATTTCCCTTAGAGAAATTCAGTGTTGTTTCGTAAGAGCAATTGACAGATGTTCGATCGTAATTCTTTGACCCAGAAACTGTTAGACGATTTGAAAGATTCAGAAGCCAGCATCCGTGAAAAAGCCACGGCAAAATTGTGGATGCTTTGGTTTCGACAAAAAGGAGAAATTGGCTTAGAAACCTTGCGACGCGCTCAGTCTTTTTTGGAAAATGGCAAAGTGCAACAGGCACGCAATCTCCTCAATGAGACGATCTCGATCTATCCCGATTTTGCCGAAGCTTGGAATCGCCGTGCTATTCTCTATTATTCTCAGAAAAAGTTCCTCAAGTCTCGCGAGGATTGCAAGCAAGTTTTACGCTTGAATTCTTCTCATTTTGGTGCTTGGCATGGTTTGGGATTGTGCAATGCCGCTTTGGGAGAATACAAAGAAGCAATTTTTGCGTTCAGAAAAGCCTTGGAAATTCAACCCCACGCGATCGTCAATCAAAAATTGATTTTAGAATGCACGATGCGGCTTTGACAGTCACCACCTCACCCGTTATTAATTATCAATTATCAGTTATTCGTGACCATGGGTAATGAGCATCTTGAAATCGATATCGCTGAATATATCGACCATGCGATACTGAATCCGATCGCCGCTTTATCGGATATCGATCGCGGCTGTTCGGAAGCAGTACAATACAATTTTCCCACCGTGTGCGTCTACCCAACTGCGGTGCGAGAAGCGGTAGAATTTTTACATCATAAACCCCCCCGCGTTTGTACGGTTATTGGGTTTCCCTCGGGTGCGACAACTTCAGCTACAAAACTCTATGAGGCTCGGGAAGCAGTCGAAAATGGTGCCACCGAATTAGATGTCACGATCAATTTAGGATGGCTAAAAATTGGCAAAACAGAAGAAATTTATCGAGAAATTGCCGGAATTTGTGAAGAAACCGGACAAACTGTCAAAGCAATTCTAGAAACCTCTGTCCTCACTAAAACAGAGATTCGTTTAGCCGCAGAAATTTGTATGGATGCAGGGGTTGCTTATTTAAAAACAAGTACGGGATGGTTTGGCGGAGCGACGGTAGAAGATGTGCGGCTTTTAAAAGAGGTAACTAAAGGAAGGGTCGGCATTAAAGCATCGGGGGGCATTCGTACCGTACAACAAGCTCTCGATTTAATTCTCGCCGGAGCAACTCGCTTGGGGACCTCTCGCGGTGTCGAATTAGTTCGTCAACGAGAAGAAAAGAGTTGACAGTTGAGAGTTGACAGTTGATAATTGTTGGGTAATTGTTCATTGTTCATTGTTCATTGTTCATTGATGAGCGGAACTTATAAAGCAACGGGAATTAATCTGAAAAGTATCCCCTTGGGGGAAAACGATCGCATTGTCACGATATTAACATCCGAGTATGGTTTAGTGCGAGCGGTTGCCCCCGGTTCGAGAAAGCAAAAATCCCGATTGCGCGGACGCATCGAGCCATTTGTTATGAATGAATTGTTGATTGCGAAAGGGCGATCGCTCGATAAAATTATTCAAGCCGAAACCCTTGCCTCTCACCCCGGTTTGAGTAAAGATTTAGGCAAGCTCTCGATCGGTCAATATTGGGCAGAAATTGTCTTGGCTTTAGCCCCGAGCGATCGCGCTCAAGAGGAGCTTTATTTGCTCTTTCGCGAACATCTCCAACGCTTAAATCGCTTAGATTTATCCCCCGATCGCGACCTCAGTGCTGCCTCTCTTCTATCTCACTTATCTCACGGAATTTTCCACTTTTTAACCCTAGGTGGATTGAGTCCCCAAATTCAACGCTGTTGTCTGACCGGAGATGCGATCGCGCCAGTTTTTCAAGATCCCCAATGGAGAGTTGGCATGAGTTTTGATGCGGGAGGTTTGCTGCGTTTGCCTTTAACCTTGGAGCGATCGCCCCATTCCCCTCCATCCATTACCGTCCACACTCAGCTCAATGCCTTGGAAATATTTCTGCTCCAAACCCTCCCCACCCCAGAATTAACTCGGCTCGAGGTCGCGATCGCCGAGCAATTGCCGAGCGATCGTTCTCCTTCCTCTCTCAAAATCGGCTGGTTGGGTGTCGAGAAAGCCTTACGAAACTATACTCAATATCATCTCAGTAAATCGATTCGCTCGGCTGCATTACTCGATACGTTATTTAATTGACAGTTGAGAGTTGACAATTGAGAGTTGAGAGTTAAATTCAAAACGAGTTACCGTCTTGTACCATAAGGATCGGAAAATGTATGGATTTCACCGGAACCAATTCTGTTGTTAGGATTAACCGCGCGAGGTGTTTGAGTCGGTTGGTTGAGTCGAGCGGGTTGAGATTGAGAATAAGGATCGTTAAATGGTTGAGAATTATTGTTAAAGGTTGGCGTCGTTGGGAGCGCGTTGGGTGTTGCAACCCTCGGGGAAACAACAGCTCGACGACTGTTTGGGATGGGAACGACAGGAGTTGTGGGAATAACCCCATTCACTCCATTTACTCCATTAGCCCCATTAATTCCATTCACTCCATTAGCCCCATTAACAGGGGGATTAACACTCCCTCGTCGTGTCGTTTGATTGAGAGAGGGTTGCGCTGTTGTTCTTCGCGAGTTGACACCCAATCCAGAAGGGTTATTGTAAGAATTATTGGTTGCGTTTGGCAAAAGATTGTCAGGATTATTTAGAGTTTGATGCAAAAGATTATTCGAGGTTTGAGTCAAAGGATTATTAACATTGGAATTATTGAGCCCTGTTAGATTTTCTGATGAGGGGGAGGAATTTTCTGCCGTGGTTTGTAAGATATTATCGGTAGAAGGCAGAGGCAATTGTTGCAAGGAGAGAATTTCAGATTCTAAAGGAGTGAGTTCGTTATTTCCTGCCTCTCCTCGCAACATTCTATCTAATGGAGTCGAGAGAGACTGCGTGTCTAAATTAATTTTTCCGATTTGGATATCTTCGGGATCTTGTGAGTTTCGCGTATTGGTCAAATTTTCGAGAGAGGAGAAATTTAATAAAGGATTGTTCGATGTAGAATTTCTTTGCTTTTTCTTTTCTTCCTGTCTCTGTTTTTTCATAAAAGCTTCTAAAGGATCGGGTTCTTGATTCTTTCGATTGCGGTTCTTCTGATTATTAGCTCGAGAACCGCTCCCCGGCTCGGTTCTTAACCAAAAGGAAAGATCTCCCGTTTGAAAATCGGCTTCTAAATCTTCCAAGGAGAGCTCGGGATTTGCTTCTAAAATCTTTTCAACTCGTTCATCTTCTGCATTAGAGCCTTCCAACCATTCGGGATGTTCGACATAAACCCAAAAAGAACCGATTAATAAGGCACACAT
>JBFRWJ010000493.1:0-4630 GCA_051439525.1 Spirulina sp.
GCTTTACTTTTGCCTTTGACGCGAGTTTTATCCAATTCTCGGACGATTAAGCGATCGCTTCCCCCACATAATTTAAAAGTTGATTCGCTGATAATAATATCGCAATGATATTCTTTAGTTAAACTTTCCAAACGAGAACTTAAGTTAACACCATCCCCGATAACCGTATAATCCATGCGCTTATGAGAACCAATATTGCCCGAGACGACTTCCCCGGAACTAATACCAATCCCAAAGCGAAAATGCGGTTGATTTTCTAAGACATGTTGTTGATTGAATTCTGCTAATCTGCGTCGCATATCTAAGGCAGATTGGATAGCCATCCAAGCATGATTTTCTAAAGGTAATGGTGCGCCAAAAACCGCCATTAACGCATCGCCGATAAATTTATCTAATGTTCCCTGATAATTAAAAACTGCCTCGACCATGGTTTCAAAATAACGGTTTAGCAAGGTGACAACTTCTGTGGCTTCTAAATTTTCCGTCATCGTGGTATAACCGCGAATATCGGAGAATAAAATCGTCACTTCTTTGCGTTCTCCCACCATTAAAGCATCGTCACCTAACGCCATGACTTGTTCGGCAACACTGGGATTCATATAGCGATAAAGGGTTGATTTGATCCGTTTTTCGTTACTAATATCTTCGAGAATGACCAATCCCCCGCGCACCTTTCCTTCTGGGTTGCTAAGGGGATTTACCGTTAAATTGACACTGCGTTCGATAGGTTGCACTTCTTTGCGATCGCGATACAATGGATCTTGTTCTCGTTCTCGTTCGTTCCAAGGAATATAAATATTGCTATCTTCTTCTTTGGGAAAAGCCAGAATGGGCAGAAATCTTAAAGCATGAGGACTGTTAGCAATCCCGATGGTTAAGGTTTGTTCGGGAACGTAATGTTTGCTCCCCGATCGCAAGCTTTCAATCAGACGCTCTTGTAAGCTATCGATGGGGAAAATTTCCCAAACGTAGCGATCGAGAATTTTATAGTCCCACATCTGCCGAGTGCGATCGTCGTGGAGAAGCTCTTCCGGACAGCCTAGTAATTTTAACGCTGCATCATTAATCGTGACAATTTTCCCGTTGAGGTCGGTGGAGATTACTGCGTCGGAGAGACTTTCTAAAATATCTTTTTGATATTGTTTTTCCGTGAGGACGCTTTCAAACAGTTTGGCATTTTCTAGGGCGATGCCTGCTTGGATATTAAACGCCTGCATGAATTCTTCATCGGAAGAGGTGAAAGTTCCTTCCTTTTCTTTATTAATCAATTGGGTAACGGCGATTAATTCTCCACTAGAATTATAAACGGGCATGCAGAGAATACTGCGAGTGCGATACCCGGTTTTCTTATCCGTTGAGGGATCGAAGCGATCGTCGAGATAGGCATCGGGGATGTTTAAAGTTTGCCCGCTTGTCGCGACGTAACCGGCAATACCGCGATCGGCCGGAATGCGGATTTCGAGCAGTTTGCTTTCATCGGCGGTGGGAATTTTGCTCCAAAGTTCGTTGGTTTCTTTACTGAGCATAAATAAGGTACTGCGATCGGCTTTCATAAGCCTTCGTGCTTGTTCCATCACCGATTTTAAGGTCGCCTCTAAGTCAAGACTTTCCCCCAAACTCGCCGTTGCTTTTAAAAGTGCGGATGCCCCTCGTTGATTGCGCGCTGCCATGTAAAAAGATTGACAGGTTTCGAGGATAATACCAATCGATGCAGCAAAGTCTTGAAATTGTTGTTCGTCGTCTTGATTAAAGGGCTGATAATCGGCTTTATTTAAGAGTTGGACGACCGCCACAACGCGATCGTTGCTACTTAAAATCGGCATGCAGAGCAAAGTTTTCGTGCGATACCCCGGCAGTCCGTCAATTTGGTCGTTGAAGAGGGGATGCTTTTCCGCGTTAACGAGGTTCAAAAGTTTACCGGTAACGGCCACTCGTCCGGCAATACCAACGTTAAGGGGGAGGCGCAAATTTTTCGAGGTGTGGGGATCGTCATGGTTAACTTTTGCCCAAAGTTGATTTTTTTCAGTATCCACCAGAAAAACGATCGTGCGATCTGCCTGTAAAATTTGACCGATTTTCAGGGTCAGCGCGTCAACGATTTGGTCGAGCATCGTTTCTAGCGCTTCGCTGTTGATCGCGTCGATCGCCCGCAAAAATTGCTGGAATTCCGCCGTAATAAAATCCAGCAAACAGATAAATTCATTGATGGAGAGGTCTTTAACGCGATCGGTCAGGACGCTCGCCCGATTAAACTGAGTCAGTTGGGTTAGGGATGCTAAGATACTCCCAGTATTCGATAGTGGCATAGAATCCCATTTTGGGTTTTGGGCAATGCAAAAGATAAGATTGACAATCCTAATGTTGCTAATCTTAACAATACGACAAAGGTTGCTCTGTGATCTGAAACATTTTTCCAAGAGGCGATCGCAAGGTCGAGGAACTCATCTGGGAAACCAACGTCTAGGGGGGTTTTTCTTTCTCAACAAGAAATTCTCAGCAGGGGGGTGAGAGTGAAATGGCTTTTTGCCTCGCCATTAATTCTCCCACTCATTCCCTACATTTCTTATTGCCAAAATGGTTGATAAGCTTCAACAAAATAAGTAAAGAATTGCCGGGCGGGTTCGCTTAAAGATGCCAAAATTGATGGATTGGACAAGCACATTTGCGGCGGGGTGAAATAACATTTTCCTCCCCAACCATAGATAATATCTAAGGTTCGCCGAGGTTTGTCAATTCGATAAGAACCGCGATGAATTCCCCAAGCATGAAAAAGACAAGCATCTCCCGGTTTTAAATGGATGCGCTGGCGATCGGGCATATTGAAAAAACTGGGATTCGTGCCTTTGCGAATTTTAAACTCGATTTCTGTATCCCAACGTTCTTGTGAACCGGGAACGAATTCTAAGCAATCGTCTTCTAAAAAGGCAACGCGGAAATGAATGCCCGTAAATTCTTGCATGCGCATTTTTTCAAGTTCGATATCCGGGGCATCGAATTGACTGTCGCGATGCCAATCTCCTTCCCAAGATGCAAATTTAGGCTGATAGAAATATTGGGTATTGTGAAAGAGAGGGATTTCTCCGGCAATCTCTTCTAAGATGGATAGAATACTGGGACTGGCAATGAATTCGAGTAGATCGATTAGAGGTAAAAAATTGTCCCGAAAGTATCGCGTTTCCGTGAGATAAGCGATGTTGGTGATATCTTTAAATTGACCGCGTGCTTCTCGTTTGGCTTGAATATGATTCAGGACGCGATCGCAAATTCCTCTCAATTCTCGGACTTCGATTTCATTGATAAAATTCGGAAAGACCATGTAACCGTCGGTATTCCACTGAGTTTTGATGTCGTTCAATTGAATTGTATTCACGGCAGCAATAAAAAAGCGAACAACTGAATTTTCCCAAAATTAACTGGATTCTAAGAAGAGAGTCCTCCTTTAACAGCGTGGAGTAATGAGAGCTGGGATGGGTCAGAAATGTATCTTTTGATACAAAAAACAGGAGAAGCCGCCACGATCTTTGACAGATAAGCTTTTCTTACTCGATCGCTGTTATCCCAAGACCCTCAGTTATGTAAAATTTGACAGTCTGGCAAAAAAGGGAGTTTTTATTCTCTTTTTAGTTTAACACGATTGGATAAGACTGTTGCACCCGGATAGATCCAGTTAAAAGATCTATGATAACCTATCCATACAGATTATTCTTAACAGGATTCCTAATAATTTCACGATTGACATCGGCCTATTGATTGATTCTTTTATATATTGTTTAATTTCTTTAAGAAACTTAAAATTCAAGTGATTTTCAATGGTTTTGCGTTGATTTTCGGCTCTCTACTCGGACGATCGTCCTCGCTAGGTTAGCAGCCATTGAAGTGAGGAAAGTTGGAAAGAAGCAAGAATGCAAAACTTTTGCGGTTATTCTTCAACTTTTTCTGAATTTGCTGGCGAATCTTTTTCTTGGGGTAAGGCATGATAGCGGAGTTCTAAAAAAGCGATCGCCTCTGAGGCGTACAAGTAAATTTGGGGAATGCCGCGAATGCTTAAAATCCAACGATCTTCAGCTTGTTCGAGAGTCCAATTTCCGAATCCTTCTCGGGCACAGATTTGCCAGTTTTGATTGCTTTGCTCGCAGAAAAATCCCCAGATTCGAGCTTGATTTACAACCGCATCAACCATAAAAGAGAACTGGCACGCTTTTTCGGCATGTTAATGTTTAAACTCCTATTTAATCTAGAATGTTAGGTTAATTTTGACAAGCACTTAATGATTTTTTAATTCATTCTTAATCTAAATTTTGACTGGCCATGATAATTTGTCCAATCGTCTAGACTAATTGAGTCCTAGAGAAAGAGACAACTCCAATAATTCTAGAGGAGGAGTTCAGACTTCCTGACGCAACCGCAAAATGGCTCCTTTTACGGCATCATATTGAGGGGGAACGAGGCGCGATCGCAAGTCTTCCCCCAACCAAGGTTCGAGAGACGGGGCGAGACCCCCCAATAGAGCGCAGGGCAGGGTTTTGCGGGTTTTGGCCGTCAATGCTTCGCCAATGCGATCGACCTCCCGTGCTGCTTGTCGCATCAGTTCCACCGCGAGGGGGGTTTCTTGCTGTCTCTTATACACATC
>JBFRWJ010000494.1:0-4142 GCA_051439525.1 Spirulina sp.
CCTGCGACTGAATAAATGTATGAGCCTTTTCACCTATCGCAATTTTTTTATCCGCGTTTACTGGGACTTCGGGCGGATCGGGGAGTTTTGGCGCATTACTCTCGACAGCGAAAGCGATCGCCGATGCGACAAAGGCGAGCTACTGGAGACACTTCTCCAAACCTTTGCCCAAATTCGTTTTAACGAAAAAGCCGCCATCAGCGCTCAAACCGTTGATTAATCCTTTCGGAGAAAGATGGGAAGACCCTCAAACTGTCAGAACCTTCCAACCGACTCGATTCGCGTTCCCGAGAAATTCATCCCCCAACTTCTCAAACTCGCCCGTTTTTTGGATGAATTGCCCGATCGCCAGAGTTTTGTACAAAACTCCGAACCCCTCCAACATCGTCTTTTTGAAGTCTCATCCATGAGAAGTAATGAAGCCGAAATCAGCGAGGTTCTCTCTATTCCTCAATCTCTGTGGGAGGAAGCCGATCGCCTAGTTGAGAACGCACTCAATAGCGAACTCAAAGGATTATCAAAACAACAGTTAGAGCAATTCATCGTTTTACTAGCCGAAAACATTTTCAAAGGACAAACACCATGAAAATCACAACAATCCGCTACGGATACACCCGAAATATCGGAAATTATCAAAACGATCGTCTCGATATTGAAGTCAAGATCGAGGGTTGGGAAGACCCAGAACAGACTTATCAATTCCTGCGTCAGAAAGTGCGCTCGATGTTGGGTGCAGAACTGGCAGATGAATGCGAGACCTTAAATCAAAAAAGGAATGATTTGCAACATGAAATCGCAAGACTTCATTCCAATCTCGAAAGATATAAAGGCAAAGCAGAAAAGATTTTAAAAGGATGCCAACTTGTCCAAACAATAGACAAAGTGGACATAGGTGGATATAACTTTACAGGTCAATTAGAGGGTTTTACAACCTCAATCACTGAGGCTCTATCTTCGATGTCCTCTGAAGAGAAAAAAGACTCAGGAGAAAATTACTTTGAGGATGAAGAAAATTACTTTGAAGATGAGGAGGAGGAGGAAGATTATGACCCTTATTAATTGAATCGAGAAGCGATCGCGGCAGCGCGATCGCCAGCCCCCTTATTGATAGGAAAAGAAAATCATGGTCTATTTAGCCGAAAAATACGGAACAGAAAATCCCGTCGAAACACTTCCACCCCAAAACGTGGAAGCGGAAGAGGAAATCCTTGGCGGTTGTCTCTTGGATCCCAATGCTTACAATCGCATCAAAGACTTAATTACAGATCCAGATATGTTTTATATCAGCATCCATAGAACAATCTGGAGAGCGATATCTTCTCTCGGTAAAAAAGGCAAGCCAACCGACTTGATGACTGTCACTACTTGGCTTCAAGATAAAGGCAAATTGGATAATATCGGAGGAACAGGAAAACTCGCTCAATTAGTTGAGAGGTGCGTATCTGCTGTTAATATCGACAGATACGCCCTACTTCTTATCAAGAAGTACAGCCTGCGAAAGTTAATTAGTTTTGGACACGAGTGCATTGAATGGGGATACGACCAAACAATAGATGAAGAACTTCTTCCCCAACTCTACGATCGCATTCGCTCCCGACTCGAAGAAATCCCCAAATTTTCCCCGGGACAATCCCCTCGCGAACGAAGGTACAAGCAGTATCAACAAAAATTAAAGGAGATCGAGGATATCGTTCTCAACGTTGAAGATATCGCCTTCAGAGAAGAATTACTAGGTGACTTAGCGCAAAAATATAGCACATCTATCAGCAAATTAACAACTCTTTACTACAAGAGCTTGATCGGGGCGAAAAATGGCAAATCTGTGACCTTAAAAGAACTCAAAGAACAGTACGGAAATGATGTCACGGAATGGGTTGTTCATGGTTTATTGCCCAAAGGGTCAGCTACCATTGTGCACGCCCCCGGGGGAACCGGGAAATCTCTCCTTATGTACGATCTGCTTTTCCAGATGCTAATCGGAGAAGATTGGAACGAATTCCCCGTCTTGAAAAAACAAAAAGGTCTGATTATCCAAACCGATGAAACCGAGTCCGATTTAATTGCTCATCTCCACGCTCGAGGTTTTACCGAGGGGATGGACTTCAAAGTTAAAACGGATTGGAGTATCGAATTTCTCCCACAACTTTACAAGGAAATTCAAGAAGAAAATTATGCTTGGATTGCCATTGATTCTTTAACCTCTGTCTCTCGTTTTAGTTGTGTCGATGAGAACGGCGTTGAATACGCAATTCCCATTTTACAACTCAATAACATCGCTTCCAAGACGAACACCAATATTCTCCTTTTACATCACAGCAATAAAACCGACGGCAGCGCCAGAGGAACGAGCGCCATCCAAGCGGCAGTCAGCCAAGTTATCAAACTCGATCTCGATAAGGATTCCAGCGATGATTGCTTGCGAATCATGACCTTTACCAAATCTCGCGCTCGCTGTCCGGGTGCCTACCGCATCCGCCTCCACGCCGACGAGGAACCCGGCAAGCGGAGAAACTACTGGACTCTAGTTGAAGAAATCAATAATGGCAGTTTCGGCCAAGACCTAAATAGCGATTGGAAAACCCTCGTCAAGCAATTTCTCAAAGCCAACGCCGATCGTTTCTTTTACGCCCGTGACATTGCCGAAGCCATCAAGGGAAAGTTGGACACCATTCGGCGTTGTCTCGCTCAATTGGCCGGGGCTGGGATAATTGGCCGCAAGGAACGACCCGGCAAAGCGAATCTTTACTTTCTCGGCAGTCCCCAGATCCCCGATCGCGATCGCCCTTCCCACCCCCTTTCCCACCCGGTTTCCCAGCGCCAAAACCCAGATACGGCAAGCGATACCGCCAAACCCGATCGTGTGACCGCCAAAACTGAAGAATTTTTTTCCGAACAAAATCTTGAAAATCGCTGGGACGCGATCGGGTTTGGGGATAAATCCAGTGACAGCAGTGATTCCAGCGCTGGGATGCTCCCCGATCGCACCCCCGATCGTCCCAGGGAGGAAGGCGATCGCTGTGACACTTCTCCTCAACTGTCACAGGAGGAAGAAAACATCCGGGTCATCGTGGAAGACCTCAAGGCTTGCGAGAATCGGGAGACCTATGACGCGATCGTCGGCATAGCGATCGAAGCCGCGAATCTCCTTGCCCGTGAGGGAATCTTATGCGATGACCTCTTAGAAGCCGCGATCGCTCGATTGTCCCCAGAAGAGCAAGCCCGCATCGAAAGTCTGGTCAATCCTCCTAAATCATGGGAAGCTCCTGCCGACCTCAAAAAAGGCGATCGGGTCGTGGCACCCGAACATCCCGACTGGGGAGTTGGGACGGTGCAAACAATTCGCCAAATCGGTGACGGGCTGCAAGTCCATGTCTCATGGAAAACCATCAAGGAAGATTTTCCCGTGGCCATTGAGGAGCTATCTCGATCAGATGACGATCGCGATCGCCCGGCAGAGCCAAAATCTGCTCCTGGGGAACCCGAATTCGACGAGGAAGCCATTGACGCGATCGCCGAACAAATCGAGCAATGTCGCGGTCTTTCCCACTGGGAAAAACTTCAGCAAGCCACCGAACCGGAGCTTCTGGGGATTGCTTTCGAGCGGGCTACCCCTATCAAGAAGATGCAAATTCAGAAATGGATTCGCACGGCAGAGAAGGAAAAGCGGCAGCTCGAGCGGGAACTCAACCATGTTAACCCTTTTTCTCAAGGCGATCGGGTTGCTTTGTTCGGTTCTCCGGTTTCTGGGTTGGGAGAAGTGACCCGCACTCACAGAAATCAGTGTATGGTCAAATGGATGGCGGGTGAGACTCCTCATTATGACCACAATCTCCTTAAGGTCGGACAAACGGTTCATTACGTGGGAGATGACCCCAATCTGAAAAATACTTTTGCCCACCCCAAGGCAGGCAATAAGTATCGTTCTGTGCTGCTTACGGTCAAGGGGATGAAGGAAGAGAGGGAAGCCATTGCGATCGAGCTGACTCGCGATGATTGGGTGACTTCCTTCTGGGTGAACTTGTGTGACCTTAAGCGTTAGTTCTTACAGCTCTCCTGTCTCTTCCGCTTCAACGTAATCAATCAAGTCCTTTGGCTCACACTCAAGAGCGTCGCAAAGTCTTATGATTCGTTCGATCCACTCC
>JBFRWJ010000495.1:0-7964 GCA_051439525.1 Spirulina sp.
GTATAAGAGACAGGTCCTTAGTTATGCTGGTTCTGAGCGGATTGCCAATCGTCATTTTCTGGAGTCTTCACGTTCTGTTAACAAACCCTCGTCAGAGGAGGATTTCTCTGAGAGTAGAATTTACAAAAAAATCAACTTTTGCTTACATTCTGTCCCTCGTGTTCTAGAATGCCGAATCCTCGAAAATCCCCGTTTCGATTGTACTTAGACCTTGTTAGCGCGATCGCTCGCAAATCCATAAGTTAAACCGATCGCTGAGATTAAATATACTTATCTCTATAATTTGTAAAGAAATATTGCAAAAACGAAATTTTTCTGTTACATTAATTTACATAGAAGAAACATTTGAGATATTTAACCATCCAAGACTGTTAGATTACTGCGGTTTGGAACGGCATCAAACATCTCAAGCATCTCCTCCCAATGCAGCAAGCTCAGCGCACAAGCCGTTATTCTTCGGCTTGCTTTTTTTTTGCGGGAGAGATTATCTCAACTTTCTAGGAATGTTAACATTCATTTAAAGATCCCTCACACACGCACAAAATGATAAACAGAACATTTTTCCTCAAAATAGTCGGCACGGTTTTGATCGGTTCGGGGGTTTTGGGAATGACTCCCGGGTTTGCCGAATCGGCGAATAGCGAACCCCTTTTAATTTCCCAAAGCAGCAACCAACAACTGAACGCTCTCCTGCGCCAAGGACGGGAACTCTCGGAAGCGGAAAATTACGAGGCGGCGATCCGCGTCTACGAACAAGCCGCACGACTCGATCCCAACAACCCGCGCATTTTCTCCGGACTGGGTTATTTGCAAGCCAGTCGAGAAAACTACTCGGCTGCGGTGAGTGCCTATCGCAGAGCCATCCAACTCGAGTCCAACAACCCCGATTTTTATTATGGTTTGGGTTATGTTGCCGCGAAAGCGGGAGATTATCAAGGAGCTGCAACCGCTTATCAGCGAGCGATCGCCCTCGCCCCCAATAATAAAGAGAATAATTTAGGTTTAGCCGTGACACAGTTGCGCTTGGAGGACTACAACGGAGCCATCCAAACTTACGAGCGCATCATCCAAAGCTTTGACAATAGCGGCGAGATTTACGGGACTATCGGCGTTGTGCTGCTCGAACAAGGACAACTACCCCGAGCGATCGCCCTGCTGCAAAAAGCACAACAGGAATATCCTCGCGAAGTTAAAATCAAACTGCCTTTAGCCGTCGCCCTACTCAAACAGGGAGATTATGATAGCGGGGTGGCAATTTTAGAAGAAGTTTTACGCCTCGATCCCAAAAACCCTCAAGTTCAGATCCAGATCGGTAAAATTCGGCAGGCTCAAGGCGATATGGAAGCCGCAACAGAAGCATTTCGTCAAGCCAGTTATCTCGCCCCCGACTCAGCCGACGTTCATCTTGCCGTGGGAACGTTTTGGCTGAGCCGAGATATGTATTTAATGGCAACATCTTCTTATCGTCGAACGATCGAACTCGCGCCCAATAAGGCCTTGGCACATTATAATTTAGCCCGCGCCCTCAAAGGAAGACGGCGAACCGAAGAAGCGATCGCTGCCTTAACAACTGCCCTCGAACTCTATCAACAACAAAATAATGCAGAAGGAGTCGCCCGAGCCAATGAATTATTGGCAGAATGGGATTAACTCATTGCCTTACCGGATTGAGGATCGCCTAGATTTTGGGAATTTTTAGGTTATCGACCTAAAAATTCCTCTAAGCTAGGGTTTCCAGCCTCTCTAGAGCAAGGAAAAGTTTAAGAGCTAGTATTTGTAGCGCTCTGCAAACCTCCTACGAATTCTACTCAAAAATATCCAGTTGTTCCATCGTTTTTCCCTTGTCTATTGCCATATTTCGTTGTTTCTTTTTAATCCCTTTTCGCAATCCTAAAGCAATTTTACTATGTTTTTCGATCTGTCCCATGACCTGTTTGGCCCGACTAATCACGGAATCGGGCAACCCGGCTAATCTTCCGGCTTCAATCCCATAAGAGCGATCGGCTCCTCCCGGACGAACTTGATGCAAAAAGACAATTTTATCCGGTAATTCCTTCACCGTTACTTGATAATTTTTCACATTCTCTAAAATCGATTCTAATTCATTGAGTTCGTGGTAATGGGTGGCAAAAATCGTTCGCGATTTAATTTCCGAAGCGAGATATTCTGCCACTGCCCAAGCAATAGATAACCCGTCAAAAGTTGCCGTTCCCCGTCCGATTTCGTCCAATAAAACTAAAGATTTTGGGGTGGCATGATTGAGAATATTTGCCGTTTCATTCATCTCCACCATAAACGTCGATTGTCCCGTTGCCAAATCGTCCACTGCACCGACGCGGGTAAAAATGCGATCGCAGATGCCCAATTTTGCTGATGTTGCGGGAACGTAACTTCCGGTTTGCGCCATAATTTGAATCAAACCAATTTGCCGCAAATAACAACTTTTTCCGCTCGCATTGGGCCCGGTTAAAATAATTAAATCGGGATGTTCCGGCTCTGTTTTATTATATCCCATTGCCGTAGAATTGGGAACAAAAAATCCTTGTCCCAAGCGTTTTTCAACGACGGGATGGCGACCTTCAAGAATTTCAATGGCGCGATCGCGCGCGATTTCCGGACGGCAATATCCTTGTAAAATACTAACTTCTGCCAATCCTGCCAACACGTCAACGGCAGCCACCGCCCGAGCGATATCGCGAATTTCTCGGGCTTTTTCCGCTACTTCTAAACGTAATTCGGTAAAGATCTCATACTCTAAATTATTCAAATCTTCTCGAGCCGTTAAAATGCGAGTTTCTCGCTCTTTTAATTCTGAAGTAATATAGCGTTCTTCATTAGTTAAAGTTTGTTTGCGAGTGTAATTCTCGGGTGCATCTCCTGCCTTGCTGCGGGGCATGCTAATATAATAACCAAAGGTTTTATTATAGCCCACCCTTAACTTTGCCACTCCCGTGCGTTCTCGCTCCGTAACTTCTAAGGTTGCCAACCACTGCCGATCTTCTTCAAGTTGCTGGCGGCGTTCGTCTAATAAAGGGTTAATTCCATCGCGAATGAGTCCCCCTTCTTTAATATGAAGCGGGGGAGATTCCACCATATTTGCCAAAACGTGCTGACCCAATTCTTGCAACCCTTGCGGAATTTTATGCAACCTTCGTAAATAGGGAGAATTGCCCTGACAGGCGAGTTCTTCGAGATGGGATAATCGCACCAAAGAATCCGCTAAATTGACTAAATCTCGTGCCGTTGCCCGTCCCGATCCCACCCGTCCCGAAAGGCGTTCTAAGTCATAAAATTGCCGCAGCATTTGCTGTAAATCTTCCCGCAGGGCATGGTTATCCATCAACTCGCCGATGGTTTCTTGTCGTGCTTGGATGCCCTTAATTTCCAATAAAGGCTCGACAAACCAGCGACGCAACGCCCTCGCCCCCATCGCCGTACTCGTGCGATCGATCGCCCACAATAAAGAGCCATTAAAACTCCCATCTCTCACGGTTTGGCTAATTTCTAAATTGCGACGGGTTTGCGGGTCGAGAATGAGATAATCGGCAAGGGAATACGTTCGCAAAGGTTGCAGGGGAACTTGATTGGCTTTTTGCGTATCTTCGAGGTACTGTAATAACCCCCCTGCCGCCCGAATTCCTAATGTTAAATGAGCGCAGCCCATTCCTTCCAAAGAACGGACGTTAAAGGTTTCTAAAAGGCGATTCTTGGCTTCTGTTGGGTGAAAGTATTTCTGAGGGCGCAAAGAATAACAAAAGTCATTAGGCAAACAGTCGGGAAGCTCTTCTGAGGGTTCCCCCGGACGCAATAAACGACCGATATCGATCGCATTGGTCGGATAGAGAATTTCGGAAGGATACAAGCGTTGCAATTCGATGCTGAGGGCTTCGAGATTTTGGGATTGAGTGGTGCAAAATTCCCCGGTAGAAATGTCTGCATAAGCGAGTCCCCAATGGGTTTTGGCAATGACGACAGAAGCCAAATAATTATTGCGTTTTGCCGTTAACATTCCATCATCGGTTAAAGTGCCGGGGGTGAGAATTTGCTGGACTTCTCGCTTAACCATGCGCTTTTCCGAAGCAGCAATCGCCGCATCTTCCGCTTGATCGCAGACAACGACGGCATAGCCTTTTTCCACTAACATGGCCGTATAGCGTTCTAAGGCATGATGGGGAACCCCCGTCATGCTCACTCGACCGATCCCCTTTCCCCCTTCCTTACTCGTGAGAACCAGTTCTAACTCTTGTGCGATTTTAACGGCATCCTGAAAGAAACATTCAAAAAAGTCCCCCACCCGGTAGAGTAAAAGGGCATTGGGATACTCTTCTTTCGTGGCGATATAATGCTGCATCATGGGCGAGAGTCGATCTCGATCCAAATGTCGGTAGTCCTCGTGAGGGGGAGTTTTTGAGGCTTTGGCAGTGGGAGATTTCGTGGAAGACGCACTCATTGCAACAAGAGAATGGTTCGAGGATTCAGGATGAAAGAAGTACACCCAATTCGAGCATCTTGACATATTTCTGACGCTCCTGACAATATTCGTTTTTCCCTCTTCCGTTGGCTTTCTGTCGGCGATCGCATCGTCGCTCGAGAGGCAAGAGGGCGAAGATTTCAGAACTCACAGATGCTAGAGGGCTGCACGGGACAAAAGCGATGGTTGAGGGGATTTCCACCGAGTCTAAGTTTTGTCAACTGAGTCAGACCGACTAAGGGGGTCGCGTCTTCGATTTCATTATTGTTGAGATCGAGTCGTTTCAGATTGGTTAAACGAGCTAAGGGTTTCACCTCCTCAATGTCATTGTCAGCGAGGTCGAGCTGGATCAGATTGGTCAGACGAGCCAAGGGTTTCACCTCCTCGATTTCATTGCCATTGAGATCGAGCCGTATCAGGTTGGTCAGACGAGCTAAGGGTTTCACCTCCTCGATCTCATTGTCAGCGAGGTCAAGCTGTATGAGGTTGGTCAGACGAGCTAAGGGTTTCACCTCCTCGATTTTATTGCGATTGAGGGAAATCTTGGTCAGGTTGGTCAGACGAGCCAAGGATTTCACCTCCTCGATCTCATTGTTACTGAGATAAAGCGATTTCAGGTTGGTGAGACGAGCCAAGGGTTTCACCTCCTCGATTTCATTGTCAGCGAGGTCAAGCGATTTCAGGTTGGTGAGACGAGCCAAGGGTTTCACCTCCTCGATTTTATTGTCAGCAAGATTCAGCACTATCAGATTGATTAAACGAGCCAAGGGTTTCACCTTCTCAATGTCATTGTCAGCGAGATTAAGCCGTGTCAGGTTGGTCAGACGGGCTAAGGATTTGACCTCCTCGATTTCATTGCCATTGAGTTCGAGCAAGGTCAGGTGAGTCAGACGGGCTAAGGATTTCACCTCTTCGATTTCATTGTCATAAAGGAAAAGTGATGTTAGGTTGGTCAGACCGGCTAAGGGGGTTACATCCTCGATTTCATTGTTACCGAGGTAAAGCGATTTCAGATGGGTCAGACCGGCTAAGGGGGTTACGTCCTCGATTTCATTGCTGCCGAGGGAAAGCCATGTCAGCTTGGTTAGATGGGCAAAGGGAGTCACGTCCTCAATTTCATTGTTGCCGAGCAAAAGCTCTGTCACATGAGTCAGAGTAGCTAAGGGGGTTACGTCCTCGATCGCATGGCTCTCGAGGGAAAGCCGTGTCATGTCGGTCAGCATTTCCTCAGCCCGATCGCACTCTTGCGTCCCAGCCTTCCTTAGCAGCACTTCAACGGTATGTCGAGCCTCTGGGGTCAAATGCTCTTGATTTTGACACCAATCGGCAAAGGTGTCCCAAGTCTCGCCCCGAGCTAAACCATTTTGACTTCTAGCGATCGCAACCAAAACCGATAGCAAACTGATAGCAATGACTTTCTTCACGATCTATTCTGTTAACGAACCCCCTCAAGTGTAACAAAATTCGTTGTTTGGCTTTCTCGTGCTAAAGCGCAACAACAAGCCGGCTGCTAAGATAAGGGAACCTTGGCGAAAAGAAGAGTAAAGATGGAAATTGAAACGCGAGCCATTCACGCCGGACGGCAGGTAGACCCCGCCACTGGGGCAGTTGTCCCCCCGCTCTATCTCTCAACCACGTTTGAGCGAGAGGCGGATGGGCGTTATCCTCACGGTTACAACTACATTCGCAATGGCAACCCCAACCGAGTGATGTTAGAGGAATGTCTCTCTTCTTTGGAAGGGGGAAAAGTCGCGGCGGCATTTGCTTCGGGATCGGCGGCGACGGCGAGCATCTTTCAGGCTTTAAGTCCGGGCGATCGCGTGGTGGCTCCTCACGATGCCTATTCCGGGACGGGGGCATTGTTGCGATCGCTGATGCAGCCTTGGGGGTTAAACGTGACGTTCGCAGATATGACCGATCTCGCCGAGGTGAAAGCTGCCGTAACCCCCGATACCCGATTGGTTTGGCTGGAAACCCCTTCCAATCCCATGTTAAAGGTAACGGATATCTGCGAAGTCGCCGCGATCGCCCATCGCATGGATGCGTTATGCGCCTGCGACAATACTTGGGCAACTCCGGTTTTGCAACAACCTTTTGCCTGGGGATGCGATCTCGTGGTGCATTCGACGACCAAATATTTAGGGGGACATAGCGATGTATTGGGAGGTGCGGTTATCGTCCGAGAGGAGTCCGAGTTTTTCGAGAAAATCCGCCACATTCAACAGATTGGGGGAGCCGTCGCCGCACCTTTTGATTGTTGGTTGATTTTGCGGGGCATTTCCACCCTCCCCTACCGCATGAAAGGACATTGCGAAAACGCCGCCCAATTAGCCGTTTGGTTGGAGCAACATCCCGCGATCGCTCGGGTGCATTATCCCGGTTTGTCCTCTCATTCGGGTTACGCGATCGCCTCTCGGCAAATGTCGGGGTTTGGGGGGATGCTTTCTCTGGAATTGAAAGGCGGTAAAGAACAGGCGTTTGCCATGGCAGCCCGAGTGAAGCTATTCCGTCGAGCCACCAGTTTGGGGGGTGTCGAGAGTTTAATCGAGCATCGTGCTTCTATTGAAGGCAAAGAGACCCGCACCCCCGATAATCTCTTGCGATTGTCGGTGGGATTGGAAAATGTAGAGGATTTAATTGAAGACTGCGATCGGGCATTGATAGCTGATAACTGATAACAGATAACATCAATAATCCCTAACATTTTCTGACCTGCAAACTGTGCAGTGCGATCGGCAGGTCTATTGATTCGTTCGTGTCCGAACGACTCTCCCCGGACTCACAAATGATATACCCTGCTGGGAAATCGTACTGATCATAATGGCTTCAATCACCGGTTCGCTAACCCGATTGGCGGCTCGCCACTCAACAATAAAGTTGGCTCCAGCACCTCCGGCTTCATCGCTTTTGGCAACGACAACTTCCGTTGAGGCGAGAGGATTTAGCTGGATAGGCTGATTCAAATAGCTACTTATCTTCTCGCCACCAGAGTTGTAGTAATCGACTAACTCAATAAAAATAGGGTGAGTCTTATCGGTATTGCGCAGGCTCAGGGTAGCCGTGAGTTGAAACGTCCGCCTTCGATCGAAATCGTAGATCTCTGAGTAAATCGGAACATAAATAACTTGCCCCGTTACCAAAGAAGGGAGTTGTTCTGCTGCAATCAGGATCGCTCCTGGACTGTCTGCTAAAAACCGATCTGGAGGAGATCCAGAAGAAGACACTGATGTCTCTTGTGTCGTACAGGCAACCGATAATCCGAAAATACAACACAGTAAGCCCTTGAGAAAATTAGCCTTGGGCATGATGCAAGGTCTCCATAGCGTCTAAAATTACGAAAACAATTCAAATATGTTGCTTTTCCAAAACCATTTAAAATTCTAACCCAGTTAGAGTCGATCTGAGCTTGAACAATTGGTCGTTGGTAGTGCCTTCGGTTATGTTGACTTCTCCCCGCTCTAAAGAGACGGGGATTCTAAGCGGATGCTTGGAG
>JBFRWJ010000496.1:0-2982 GCA_051439525.1 Spirulina sp.
AGATGATTGTGGCGATCGCGCAAATCCCGCGAGAACACTGGGGAAATTTGTTGCAAATCATTGAACTATTTCAAGATAGTGTTAGCCATAAACAAGAGAAAGCGATCGATCCCTATCTCAAATTAAAGGAAGAGTTAGATAATCCCGATCCGATCGTAGAAGCTGCGAGACAAAGAGCATTGAGCGATTTGTTACAAGAATGGGACAATGAGGATGATGAAGAAGAGCAAAAAGAAACATGGGAAATTCTTCATCAAGCTCTTGATGAACAAGAAAGCTCTATTCAGATCGTTCAATGAGTAATTTAGTGTTATTAGATTCTGGTGTTGTGGGAATGGTGACCAATCCTAAAGCAAATCCAATCTGTGAGAATTGTAGATTGTGGTTGGATACTTTATCAACAAGAGGTTATCGTGTCGCATTACCAGAAATTGCCGATTATGAAGTCAGACGCGAGCTCTTGCGCGCTGGTAGAATTAAAGGGATCGGTAAGTTAGATCGTCTCAAAGATAGAATTCAATATTTACCAATTACTACTTCTATTATGCTGAAAGCAGCAGAACTGTGGGCAGAAGCACGACGTAGGGGAAGACCTACCGCAGACCCAAAATCTCTTGATGGTGATGTTATTTTGGCGGCTCAAGCTATGATGGTACAGGAGATGGGATATGATGCGATCGTTGCTACTACAAATGCTAAACATTTATCTCTGTTTGTAGATGCTCGTGATTGGCAAGCAATTTAGCGATCGCTTATAAAATATCTTTAAAAATATCAATATTTTGCACTGAAGTCCAACAAGAAATAAGGTAAACCCGTTGGCGCGATCGCGGCACTCTCGACTCCCTTAAGTTAGAAAGAATAATTGCTCATCGGTTAACCGTACCGGACAAAGACGCGATCGCTAGGAGAAAATAAAAACACGGATGCAACTTAACAAAATTTAATGTTGAGTCCGCCAACCTATCGATTTTAAACAAAAAAAATGCCTATAAAAAACAATCCACAACCCTCATGGGGTCGTCTCATCGGTAATATTCTCTTTATTGCCGGCATCGGACTGCTGTTAATCAATATCTTATTTCCGCAGATTTTTGCCCCTCGCATTCCCCAAGTTCCCTACAGTATGTTTATCGATCAAGTGGGGGATGGTAACGTCAATCGCGCCTATGTGGGTCAAAACCAAATTCGCTACCAACTGAAAGGAGAAGGGGAACAACCCGGACAAATTTTAGAAACAACGCCGATTTTTGACCTCCAACTCCCCCAACGCTTAGAAGATAATGGGGTTGAATTTGCCGCAGCCCCCCCCAAGGGTAATAATTGGTTTGGGACGCTTCTCAGTTGGGTCATTCCGCCGCTAATTTTTGTCGGGGTGTTTCAATTCTTTGCCCGACGCGGTGCCGGCGGTCCCCAAGGGGCGCTTTCCATCAGCAAAAGTAAGGCGAAAGTTTATGTTGAAGATGATGAGACTAAAGTGACTTTCGAGGATGTCGCTGGGGTTGAAGAAGCTAAAACCGAACTCGCAGAAATTGTCGAATTTCTCAAAAATAGCGATCGCTACACCCAGATCGGGGCGCGCATTCCCAAGGGGGTGTTACTCGTGGGACCGCCGGGAACCGGTAAAACCCTGATGGCAAAAGCAGTGGCGGGAGAAGCAGGGGTTTCCTTCTTCAGCATCTCCGGGTCGGAATTTGTCGAACTGTTTGTGGGTGCCGGTGCCGCCCGGGTGCGAGACTTATTTGAACAGGCGAAAAAGAAAGCACCCTGTATCATCTTTATCGATGAATTGGACGCGATCGGTAAATCCCGCGCCAGTGGCGGATTTATGGCAGGAGGCAATGACGAACGGGAACAAACCCTCAATCAATTATTAACAGAGATGGACGGGTTTGCCGCAGGGGATGCTACAGTCATCGTCCTCGCCGCCACCAACCGCCCGGAAACCCTCGATCCCGCCCTTCTACGCCCCGGACGCTTCGATCGCCAAGTCCTCGTCGATCGCCCGGATCTCCCCGGACGCTTGAAGATTTTGGAAATCTATGCAGCGAAGGTAAAAATCAATTCTGAGGTGGATCTCAAAGCGATCGCCACTCGCACCCCCGGTTTTGCAGGGGCAGATCTGGCCAACTTGGTCAACGAAGCGGCCTTGCTGGCGGCGCGAAATCAACAGGAAACCGTCACCCAGGCAGATTTTAACGAAGCGATCGAACGGGTGGTTGCCGGGTTGGAGAAGAAAAGTCGCGTCCTCAACGACAAGGAAAAGAAAATCGTCGCCTATCACGAAGTGGGTCACGCTTTGGTGGGGGCGTTGATGCCGGGAGGAGGTAAGGTGGCCAAGATTTCCATCGTCCCTCGGGGGATGGCGGCCTTGGGATATACCTTACAAATGCCCACGGAAGATCGGTTCTTAATGTCCGAGTTGGAGTTGCGAGATCAAATTGCCACTCTTTTAGGAGGACGGGCGGCAGAAGAGATTGTTTTTGGCAGCATTACCACGGGAGCGGCCAACGACCTGCAACGGGCCACAGACCTCGCGGAACGCATGGTTACGACCTATGGCATGAGTAAGGTTCTCGGACCTCTCGCCTACGAAAAAGGACAGCAAAACAGCTTCTTGGGAGATGGAATGATGAACCCTCGCCGTAATGTCAGCGATTCTACCGCCAAGGCGATCGATGCCGAAGTGAAAGAAATCGTCGAAAACGGCCATCAACAAGCGATCGCCATTCTGGAAAAAAACCGGGATTTATTGGAAGCGATCGCGACGGAAATTCTGGCGGAAGAGGTCATCGAAGGAGATAAATTGCAGGAGTTCTTAAATCGCGTGCAATCTGTTGAAACTATCTCTGTTTAAGATTCTTTCATCTTTTCTCGTTCCCATGTTTTTTCATGGGAACGAGTCTTTTTATAGGACGATTTCTCTCCCTCTCCGTTAGGACTTACGCACCTTGCCCCCTAAATCCCCCAATTTTGGGGGAC
>JBFRWJ010000497.1:0-25041 GCA_051439525.1 Spirulina sp.
TAAGTGTTTCTTGGCTTAATCCTTTTATATATCTCATTTTTTCCTCTCTTTTTGAGTTTTGATTTTCAGACTTCCCGATCCTACCCTTTTTTGGCAAAATATACAATTAATTGTGTTTGAGCACTTACTATCAAGATTTACCTTTCCCCGCTTGCGTCTTTTTCTTCACCATGGACGACGATCGCGGTTACTACAAATGGCTCAAATATCCCCTCTCAACCCACCAAAAACGCGATCGCATCGAAAGCGATCGCTGGTATCCTTTAGATGAAAATGCTCTCGCGCAAATTATCGATGCGATCGCCGCTTGGTATGATGCGAAACCGCATTCTGTCGCTTAAAAATTCTGGCGATCGCAGAGTATAATGATGAAGAATGCGATCGCGATAATGCCACAAAACCATGAGCCAAGTTTTAACCCTGCAAATCCCCGAAGAAATTTATCAGCCGTTGCTTGAAATTGCCCAACGTAACGGCAAAACCCCCGAAGAATTTACAATACAATGGTTAGCGAGTAGCCTTCAAGATTTTGCCAACGATCCGGTAGAATCCTTCATTGGTTCTGTCAATAGCGAGATGGGAGACTGGACAAACCAATGCGATCGCTATCTCAGTCAAAACTTACTCGATCCTCAAGAATAAAAACCAATGAACGCTTTATTTGTAGATACCTCGGGGTGGGGGAATTTAATCGATATATCCCAACCTTTTCATCAATTGAGTGCAACATCATACCGACTTGCACGCCAACAAAAGAAATCTATTGTGACCACCAATTACATTATAACCGAATTAGTGGCATTGTTGACCAGTCCTCTACGTTTACCACGCCATCAAATTGTTGAGTTTATTAACAGTTTAAAAACTTCACCTTATCTCGATATTATTCATATCAATCAGGAACAGGATCGAGCGGCATGGACACTTTTATCGAATCGTCTCGATAAAACATGGAGTTTAGTTGATTGTTCTAGTTTTGTAATCATGCAAGAATTCAGAATTACAGATGTGTTAACAACCGATCGCCATTTTGAACAGGCAGGATTTATCAGACTATTAAAATAGATAACGCGATCGCTGGTATCCTTTAGATGAAAATGCCCTCACGCAAATTATCGATGCGATCGCAGCTTGGTATGATGCGAAACCCCATTCTGTCGCTTAAAAATTCCCGCGATCGCAGAGTATAATGATGGAGAATGCGATCGCAATAAGCAACCCAGAGAAAACAAGGACTAACCCTCTGCTACAACGAATCTTTTTAAAGCTGCCTTTAATTGCGGTAAAATCGTTTGATATTTTTTGAGGCGTTGATAATCTTTTTCGGTAGGATTGGCAATACGACTGAGATTCATATTATCCGTCATATCGGCAATCTTGACCGTTAAAGCCAGTTCGTTGGTCATGAGGCGATCGCAATAGGTTTGATAATCCTCTCCGGGTTGTTGGGTTATTGCCGCGATCGCCTCGATACAAGGGGAGGAAAACCCCAATGCTTGCAATGTCTCCAAAGTGAGAGCGGAATCTTCGATCGCGTCGTGCAAAACGCCGACGATTTTCTCTTCGACGGTTGAAAGTGCCGCCATCACCCGCAGAGGATGTTCGATATAAGGGTGTCCCGCTTTATCCACTTGACCCGCATGAGCCTTTGTGGCAAGTTCGATGGCAGTAGCGAGGAGATTTTCCATGATTTTGACTTTACAAGACGTTGTTCGCGTGTTTAGAATGAAAAGTTGCTAAAAAAACTTAGTAAAAAAATTAACTAGATTGAAAACGGAGATCGAAACCCATGGGGGAAACCCAAGAACCGCTTTTGCTGCACGTTGCTAAAGGAGGACAAACCCATCGCCCTCCCGTTTGGATGATGCGGCAAGCCGGACGCTATATGAAAGTTTATCGAGAGTTGCGCGAAAAATATCCCAGTTTTCGGGAGCGATCGGAAAATGCCGATCTCGCCATTGAAATTTCCCTGCAACCGTGGCACGCTTTTCAACCCGATGGCGTAATCATGTTTTCCGATATTCTCACGCCTCTCCCGGGAATTGGTATTCCCTTTGATATTGTCGAACATAAAGGACCGATTATCGATCCCCCCATCCGCACGAAAGAACAAATCGAAAAACTCCACCCTCTCGATCCCGAATCCGCCCTCCCCTTCGTGAAAAAGACCCTACAAACCTTGCGGAAAGAGGTAGATAATCAATCGACGGTTTTGGGATTTGTCGGCTCTCCTTGGACGCTAGCCGCCTATGCAGTAGAAGGGAAAAGCTCGAAAAATTACGCCATCATTAAAGCCATGGCCTTTTCCCAACCAGAACTCTTGCATCAACTGTTGAGCAAACTTGCCGACGCGATCGCTACCTACGTGCGCTTCCAAATCGATAGCGGTGCTCAAGTAGTACAATTGTTTGATTCTTGGGCAGGACAACTCAGCCCTCAAGATTACGATGTGTTTGCCCTTCCCTACCAACAGGAAATCGTGCGACAGGTCAAACAGACCCATCCCGATACCCCTTTAATCTTGTATATTAGTGGCAGTGCGGGAGTGTTAGAGCGGATGGGGCGATCGGGCGTTGATATCGTGAGTGTAGACTGGACGGTAGATATGGCGGATGCGAGAAAGCGCCTCGGGGCAGAAATGAAAGTACAGGGAAATATGGATCCCGGTGCCTTATTCGGTTCCCAAGATTTTATTCGCGATCGCATTCTCGATACAATCAAAAAAGCAGGGCCGAAAGGACATATCTTTAATCTCGGTCACGGTGTGTTACCCGGTACTCCCGAGGATAATGTTCGCTTCTTCTTTGAAACCGCCAAAAACGTCGATAAATTACTCGCCGTTGCTTAAAGATATTGGGTGGTAAATATCCACCCGATATCCCATGCGATCGCAAACAATCCAAGCCTTCAATTTAAGACGGACATACTGTTAACTGTTAACTGTTAACTGTTCACTGAAATGACCTCCAAACGGATTTTTATTACAGGTGGAAGTGGCTGTATCGGTCACTATATTGCAGACACTCTAATTCAAGAAACCCAACACGAACTCTTTTTTCTAATCAGAAATCCCAAGAAAGTTAGATTTGATTGGCAATTTCGTTCTGGCGTTCATATCATACATGGAGATTTGCGAGACATCGATCGCTTTGCCGATTTACTGAAAACGATCGATGTGGCAATTTTAGCCGCGAGTGCTTGGGGGGGAGCCTCTGAGGTCTTAGATATTAATGTCATTAAAACGACGCGTTTAATGAACTTATTGGATGTCAATAAATGTCAGCAAGTTCTTTATTTCTCGACGGCGAGTATTCTCAATCATAACAATCAGCTTATGAAAGAAGCAAGCGAATTAGGAACGGATTATATTCGCTCTAAATATGATTGTTTAACCCAACTTCCCCGCCTTAAAATTGCCTCTAAAATCACGGTCTTATTCCCAACTTTAGTCTTTGGTGGTAATGGGAAGGATAAACCGTATTCTCATATTTCTTCAGGGTTTGTCGATGCCATGAAATGGATTGGTTTAGCCCGTTGGTTTACGGCTGACGGGAGTTTTCACTTCGTTCACGCCCGAGATATAGCCAGTGTTGTCAGCTATTTGGTCGATAATCCCATTCCTTATAACGTTGTCGATCAGTTAGATGATATTTATATAAAACAATTGGTTTTGGGGAGTTCTCCCATGACTTTAGCAGAAATGATAAGGGAGACCTGTCAATACTTGAGAAAGGGAATTTATTTGCAAATTCCACTACCCATATGGCTAGCTAATATTTTTATTAAAATCTTCCGAATTCAACTCGCACCTTGGGATCGTTTCTGTATGAATTATCGCCATTTCACGTGCAAAAATCCCGTTCTCCCGGCAACCTTTGGTTTAACCAATTATTGCTCGACTTTCTCCGATCTCCTAAGAGTTAGCGGAGTTAAGAAACAATAACCAATAACCAATAACCAATAACCAATAACCAATAACCAATAACAATGACAGCTTTTCGGATTGGAATTGCGGGCCCGGTGGGATCGGGAAAAACAGCTTTATTAGATAGTTTGTGCAAGGCATTGCGAGATGACTATCAAATTGCTGCCGTGACGAATGATATTTATACCCAAGAAGATGCACAATTTTTAGTACGATCGCAGGCTCTTGAAAGCGATCGCATTGTCGGGGTAGAAACCGGAGGCTGTCCCCATACGGCAATCCGGGAAGATGCGTCAATGAATCTGGTGGCGATTGAATCTCTCGAAGCCCAATTTACACCTTTGGATTTGGTTTTTCTCGAAAGTGGGGGCGATAATTTAGCCGCGACATTTAGCCCGGAATTGGTCGATTTGACCATTTATGTCATTGATGTGGCAGCCGGGGATAAAATCCCCCGTAAAGGCGGTCCCGGCATTACGAAATCCGATCTGCTGGTGATTAATAAAATCGATCTGGCTCCCTTGGTGGGTGCAGATTTGCAGGTCATGGAAAGAGATGCCCAAAAAATGCGCGGCGATCGCCCTTTTATTTTTACAAATCTTAAAACAAAACAAGGATTGAATTTTATTATTGACTTTATCCTCAAAAACAAGGTTTAGCGAGAATCCCTCTCTCCCCATCTTCGAGCTGGTACAAAAGTTCGAGACGATCGCGAAAACCCTCATTTTGACGACCTTGGCAGAAATTTCCTGACGACATCCCCAAAGGGATTTAAAATGGCGGAATAAGAGTCTTCGGATTCCGACCGACGCGATCGCCTGCGATTCCCTAGTGGGATATTGTCCGCAGGATATCAACCCCAAAGCCAATACCCGTGCCTATTGCATCATCAAAAGTTGCATCATGACCTCAAATTCATTTTCCTCCCCCACCCAAGATGCCGACAGCAACGGACTCTCCCTGACTCCCGAAATGCTGGAAAGCTCCCACAATTACAAAAAAATGTTGGGATTGATTTTGGAGTGGACGGGAAAAGAGCCTTTTCTGACGCAAATTCTCTTCAAGATGCTTTTGGGGGGACAAGAAGCACCAATCTTCGGGGAGGAGGAAGAATGGGTCAATGAGATGGTGCGATCGCGCATTATCAAGAATTGGGACAAAAATCCTCAACTCAAGCCCCTCTGGAATATTCGCGATCGCATTCTCAAAAGTAAAGATAAAAAGAATAGTCTCAAACTCCTTAAATTTTATCGAGAAATTGTTAAAAAAGAATCGGTTTTTGCCGATAATAGCTCGGAACAAAAAGAATTGCGTTTGCTAGGCTTAATCGTTCAACAAAGAGGGCGATTAAGAGTTCACAATAAAATTTTCCAAGAAGTTTTTAACATCCAGTGGATCGATAAGGCAATTGCTCAGTTAGAAGCCAACCTCGAACCCGATGACGATGAATTTCTGCAGGCCTTTGGTGAACTCGAACGCAAATTACTCCAGCATCAAACGGAAATTCTAGCCACTATTGAAAGCGGCGAGGCTGACGAACAAACGGTCAGTCAACCCGTTTACGAAACCTTACGAGACTTAACCGCCAAAGTCGGTCAATTAGTGGGGGCCGATCGCAGCACGATTTTCTTGCTCAATGACGAAAAAACCGAACTTTGGTCTCTGGTCGCAGAAGACGAAAGCGGACAGTTTCTCGATATTCGCGTCCGCGTCGGGCAAGGAATTGCCGGATTGGTTGCGAAAAATAAACAGGTGGTTCACATCCCGGATAACGTCTACGAAGATCCGCGATCGCGCTTGGTGAAAGAATCCGATAAAAAGTTTAATTATCGCACCAAAAATATTCTCGCTTTTCCCATTCTCAACGACGATCTCGATATTGTTGCCGTTGTACAACTCCTCAATAAAATTGTTAAAAAAGAAGGGGATCCTGAAGGATTTACCCATCAAGATTTAGAACGCTTGGCGAAATGCGTCATTCCCATTCGCGGCATTTTAGAAACCTGTCAAGCCTGTTATGAAGGGATTAAAAAAGCGCAGGCAACGGCAGCCCTTGCCAAAGCAACGCGATCGCTCAATCAAGTGAATTTAGATACGGAAATGATTTTAGAGCGAGTGATGGGAGCCGCCAAAGAACTCCTGAATGCCGATCGAGCGACCTTGTGGTTAGTGGATGGACGACGCGGGGATCTCTGGACGAAGATCCCCGGTAAAGGAGAAATTCGCTGTCCAATTGGCGTGGGGTTTGCCGGTCAGGTGGCCCGCAGTCGCAACCCGATGGTCATTCCTTTCGATCTTTACGACGATCCCAATGCCGAGAATGCTAAGAAAACCGATGCTCAAACTCACTATCGTACCTGTAGTTTACTCTGTATGCCCGTTCTTGCTCCCGATGGAGAATTGGTGGGAGTTTCGCAATTAGTAAACAAAATAAAATCCGGAATAGAGGGGACATACGATCCGAACACTTATCCCAAAGTTCCGGAATTTTTTGAGGCGAGTTTCGATAAAAACGATCGCCAATCCATGGAGGTTTTTAACGAACGAGTCGGCGCGATTCTTCAGTATGCCAAAGCGCACGAAGATCTCAAAGAATCCAGCTACGTAGAACCCAAAGAAGCCGTACAGAAAACACTTTCCTTATTGAGCAATTTGTTTGAAGATAGTCAAGAAAGTCGTTACAATACCCTCTATTCTCTACTCAATTCTTTAACCGCTTCCGTAGGGAAATTCGTCGCAGCAGAACACAGTCATATTTTCCTCGTCGATGACGATAAAAAAGAAGTTTGGTCTCTGGCTTTCGATGCTAAAAATGCTCGTGCCAAAGAATTTCGCCTCCCCGCCGATCGCGGAATTGCCGCCAAATTATTGAGCGATCGCGAAGCCAAAAAAAGCAATAAAGTCAGCCAAATTAAAGACAGTCTCGTGCGGATTGGGTTGCGCAAAGATCGGGCCACACAATTACAAAATATTCTCTTATTTCCCGTCATTGACTCCCAAGGAAACTACGTCGCGATCGTGCGTCTCCTCAACAAGCACCAATCTGCGACGGGATTTACCCCCGAAGACGTGGCGAAATTAAAACAAAAATCCCCCGATATGCTGCCCATTCTGCAAGCCTTTCAATCCTTCCGAGAACAACCAATAACCAATAACCAATAACCAATAACCAATAACCAATAACCAATAACCAATAACCAATAACCAATAACCAATAACCAATAACCAATAACCAATAACCAATAACCAATAACCAAATTTATTTATGTTGCCACTCGATCTGAGTTCTCAGTTACTCCAAATCGATCGCGGATTTCAAATTTTTGCGGATAGACTTTACGAACTGCTATTTTTTCGGATGTGGGGCTGTCCCCTCATCGTAGGGTGGCTGATTGTCGGGGGAATTATTATCAGTTTCCGGTTAAATTTTATCAATTTTCGCGGGTTGACCCATGCCCTTGAGATCGCACGGGGGAAATATGACGATCCCGAGGATCGCGGAGATGTGAGTTCTCTCCAAGCATTAGCGACGGCATTATCGGCTACCGTGGGGGTCGGAAATATTGCCGGAGTTGCCATCGCGATCGGGTTGGGGGGAGTCGGTGCCGTATTTTGGATGGTTGTTACGGCTTTATTGGCAGCAAACTTAAAGTTTCTCGAATGTACCCTCGCCCAAAAATATCGCGTTACCGATACCGACGGACATTTTTTTGGCGGACCGACTCAATATCTCTCCCGAGGGCTCGCGAAACAAGGTCGAGAAGCACTGGGCAAATTTTGCGCGATCGCTTTTGCCATCTGTTGTATATTTGCCTCTTGGGGAGCCTGTGGGATGTTTCAAGTCAACCAATCCTACGGCGCTTTTTCCCGGGTTTTCTCCTTTGTCCCGGCATGGGTTTACGGGACGATGCTCGTGGTTTGCGTTGGGACGGTGATTCTCGGTGGCATCGAACGGATCGGCAAAGTGGCAGAGTGGTTGGTGCCAATGATGTGCGGCATTTATTTGTTTGGGGCATTATGGGTTTTGGCGATGCAATACGATCGCATCCCTGACGCGATCGTGACCATTTGTACGGCGGCTTTTACGTTAAAAGCTGGAGGGGGAGGCTTGCTGGGAGCGCTCTTGGCTGGAATCCAGCGAGGAAGTTTTGCTAATGAAATGGGGATGGGAGCCGGCGCGATCGCTCATGCCGCTTCCAAACAAAGCGTTCCCCTGCGCGAAGGTTTTTTAGCTTCTCTCGAGCCTTTAATTATTGCGGCGATTTCTCTACTGACGGGGTTGGTTATTGTCGTGACGCAGGCCTACCAAACTACAGGGTTAGCCAAAACTCAAGGAGGAGAATTAGCGACGGTTGCTTTTGAAAGTACGATTTCTTGGTTTCCTTATTTATTGGCTGCAGCCATGTTTTTATTTGCCCTTTCGACGGCGATTTCTTGGGGGTATTACGGCGAATCTTGTTGGGTTTATTTATTCGGAACGCAAACCACGGCGATCTATAAGTTCATCCTCTTGGGATTTCTCTTTTTAGGCGCGATCGTCAATTCCGAATCCGTCATTAAGTTTAGCGATGTAACCCTCTTATCAATGACGTTGCCCAATCTTTTAGGATTGTATTTTCTTTGTGGCGAAGTTAAGGACGATGCAAGAGAATATATGGAACGCCTTGAATCCAGTTCAGAAATTATTATAAACTAGAAGAGCTGCGAAAGTCCTAGGATCTTGTTCGTGAGGAACTCGAAAAATGTCCTACAGCGATTTTACTCTCCGAAAAATCACAACAGAGTTTGCGTTACAGATTGCTGAAGCGATCGATTTTTTCGGGGAAGCTCCCGTTTTAGAACCCAGTGACTTTTTAAAGCAAACTTTACAAGAAAATCTGCCTTTGGCTTTAGCGATTAATACGGAGAAATCTCGTTCGGAAATGATTATCGCTCCCATTCTCATCGAACTTCGGAGGAGAATGAAGTCCAAAATCAGTCTGTTTTCCGGGACTGAGTTTAATGTCGATGCCGAACAAGGTTTAAATGGAACTTGTGATTTTTTAGTGAGTCTTTCTCCCGAACAATTACTGATTGCGGCTCCCGTTGTCGCGATCGTTGAAGCCAAAAAAGAAAACTTAAATTCTGGACTCGGACAATGTATCGCAGAGATGCTCGCCGCCCAAATTTTCAACGAACGAGAAGGAAATGAAATTTCGATTATTTATAATGAAATTTCGATTATTTATGGAGCCGTCACAACAGGTAATATTTGGAAGTTTTTGCAACTGGAAAAAACAACCATCCAGATCGATCTCACTGAATATTTAATCAGTAATTTAGTTGACGTTCTCCCCCTGCTAAAGCAAGGGGGATTCATCGTTCGACGAGTTTCCGTTAGCCAGCAGAATTTCTCCAACCAACCAAGAGGGAATCTCTCCCGATGCGTGAGTTCGGGTGCGCCCCACCCTACTTAGTCCCACTTGCAAAATATTGATGGCGGCGTTGACATCTCTATCAGCGACATATCCGCAATGCGGACAAATATGTGTTCTTGTTGATAGAGACTTCTGTACTTTCTCGCCACAATTGGAACAATTTTGAGAAGTATTATGTGGAGGAACGGCTATGGTTAACTTTCCGTATTTATCTCCAAAATACTCCAACCATTGGCGAAACAACGACCATCCTGCATCACTAATCGATTTAGACAGATGGCGATTCTTGACCATGCCTTTAACATTCAAGTCTTCATAGGCCACCAAATCGTTAGATTGGATTAAGCGGAGTGCCACTCTCTTGACAAACTCTTCTCGCTGCCGACTTACTCTTAAATGCTTACGGGCATATCGTTGTCTGGCTTTTCGATAGTTTTGGGACTGTTGTTTTCCTTTCTCTTGGTGCGCGTTCCCTAGGCGAATTCGATTCGCCGGGGTCGCACCGCTACGGAACTTTTTGGACTTTTGGCGATTGAGTCGATTCAGTTTTTTCTCGGACTTGCGGTGGTATTGTGGGATTGGTTCAATGTTTCCTTGGCTATCTGCCAAAAAATATTTTAATCCGACATCAATCCCTATCGCTTTTTGAGAAGGAGTTAAAGGTTGAGAAATGGTATCTCTAGGGTCTAATTGAATGCAGAACTGGACGTAATAACCGTCGGCTCTTTTCAATATCCTCACCCGCTTAATTTGTTCGGGTTGGTAGAAATTCAAGTCTCTAGATCCTATGAGTTTCAGGAAACCGATATTCTTTTTATCAGTGAAAGTAATGTACTTTTTACACTCTGATAGCTTCCAGCCAGAGATTTTGTACTCAACCGAGCGCGTATTCTTTTTGAATTTGGGATACCCTTTTTTTCCTTTAACCTTTTTCTTGCAATTATCGTAAAATTTGTTAATTGCTCTAAGGACTCGCTCAACGCCAGTTTGACAGGCATGAGAGTTTAAATCCTCAACAAATTTAAACTCTTTCCTCAGTCGGGTGTTGTATCTGAAGAGTTCGGTCTTGCCAACACCTCGATTGTCCATCCAGTAACGCAGAACTTTATTACGAACAAACTGAGTTGTGCGGATTGCTTCGTTAATGGATTCGATTTGATGAGGTTTTGGTTTGACTTTGTACTCTAGGACAAACATTGATTGATATCGATCGATATAATATCATTATAGCATGAATTTTTGAAAAGCTGCCCTCCGTTTTACTAAAGGGCGGGGCTTAGAACCCCATTTTTTGGTCAAATTCTGGGGATTTTGTGCTTGGGATTGCAACCCACTTAATGATAGAGTTTTTGTCAGAGCAGGAGGGGAAAAAATGGAGCAAATACGGGTTAGAGTTTGGGTCTCGGGGAAAGTGCAGGGAGTAGGATATCGCTATTCTACCATTGTACGGGCGCAAAACTTAGGGGTTAAGGGTTGGGTGCAAAATCTCCCGGACGGACGGGTAGAAGCGGTTTTTGAGGGCGATCGCGAGGCGGTTGAAGCGATGGTGAAGTGGTGCGATCGCGGTTCTCCTGCCGCCGTGGTTCGCGATGTGGTCGTAGAATACGAGGAATGGGAAGGATTGCAAGGATTTGAACCTCGCTATTGAGATAGATTTGGTATAATTCAGCAGGATAAGCCCTTCCACTACAAATTATGGTTAACCTCACCCAAAGGCAGGAGAACCCACCCCCAACCCCTCCCAAGAGGGAAGACCTGCCCACCATAAAGAATTGAGCGGTTATGGTTGCGCTTTTATGATGCTTCCGGGAATTTGATTCCAACTTCAACAGAACAAGAACGGCAAGAAAAAGAACAAGCACAAACTGAATTGCAGGAAACACAAACCGCATTGCAAGAGTTGCGCGATCGCCTCCTCGCCCGAGGAATCGATCCCGACTCAATCGATTAAAAAGGCACGCAAATTGCATGCCTTTGAGAATTACAAAAATGAATTCAATTACCCATTACTGTTTGTGGCAACTAGGGCTAAAACGGCTTGTTGAGCGGCGAGGTGAATGAGTTTGATCTCCTCTTCATTGGGTTTGGGGGAGTGCGTCCATTGCAAAGATAGGACGGCTAGGGTGCGATCGCGGAAATTGAGGGGAAGAATTAAGTGAACTTTAACCCCCGCACTGCTATAAGCCTCAAGGGGTGGCGTGCTGCGATTATCATTGACCCAAACCTCCGTTTTTCCCGAAGAAAGCGTCCCTTGAACCAGAGGATCTCCCTCTAAACTGAGGGGAATTTGGCCGTTTTGGCTATAATTTCCCGATAGGGCGAGGCTTTCTCCTTCAATTCCTTGAAAAATACAGCCATCAGCCTGAAAACTTTCCCCAAATGCCTTGGCAAGAGATTCGAGACAGCCTTCTGTGGAGGGATGAGTGCTTGCCACTTCCGCGATCGCGCTCAGTAATTTAGCCTGTTCGTGGGCGCGATGTAATTCTTCAGTTCGTTCTTTGAGAATTTTATAGGTATCGGCAGCGCGATCGACGACTTCTTTTAATTCATTCGGATCCCAAGGCTTGGTAATGTACTTGTAAACCTGTCCCGAATTAATGGCTTCAACCAAATCTTCAACATCAGTAAATCCCGTCAAAATAATGCGAACCGTATCGGGAAAATCGGGAACGGTTTTACTGAGAAATTCTGTCCCTTTCATCTCCGGCATGCGCTGATCGGAAATAATCACTGCAACTTCGCCTTCAGCTTGCAAAACACTTAAGGCATTAGCGCCACTATCTGCTTTATAAACTCTAAAATCTCGTCGAAAAGTCCGATAGAGCAAATCGAGATTGTCTGGTTCGTCATCAACAACGAGCATTTTGGGTTTTTTCGGTCTTTCCATGCTTTTTATTTGGCGGGCTACATCATTAAGATCGGACAAAGAATAACTCATAACAATACAGGCTGTATCTGTAAAAATCTGGATCGTCGATCCCTAGGGAGAAGATGCTCACCCTAATCCATCTTCCCCTATTTTCCAATCCTATCAGGAGTTAATCCTCTTGCACCCTTCCCCTTACAAGTCGGATTTTCATCTTAACTCATGGGAGTCGGGAGTCGGGAGTTAGGGAGTTGGGTTTGGAGGTTCAATCATTGTTACTGTAACTGGTAATTGGTGACTGGTGACTGATTTACGCGATCGCCACTTCCACTTGAAAGATAATGTCGTTAAAGTCTTCATCTCCCAGTTCGGGCAGATCCTCGAATCCATAAATATTATTCCCCAATAATTGAATATGATCGCGGGTATCGGAATTCCCATTGGCAAAGGCAAAATAAACGGGGCGATCGTTACTCGCATCGCTATCGAGGAGTTGGTCGAGGGTGCCATTGGCAATGATAAAAGGCGCAAAGAGACTGCCCCCCCTTAAGGTGATTGCCGCGCCTCCACTATGGCGATCGAAGGAAATTCCCCCCCCTTGTTGCTGACTGGCCAGTAAGGAGGCTTCAATGTATCCACTTGCTCCCGGAGTGATTAACTGCCCGGTGATGGGGTGACGCACGGTTCCCGTTTCATCCTCAATTCTATATAATCCTACGGTATTCTCAAACGCGGCTTCGCTGCGGACGGTGGGAATAAAAGCACGAATGTTCTGACCGTCGAGGTTTCTCAAGTCGATTAATTCCGATTCTCGTCCCCCTTGGGCATTGGCGGCAAGATCTTGTAGGGACAGGGGAGAGCGGTCTAATCTCACGCTCATGACCAGATCGGCATAGTCGGTATCGTCGCCCCCTTCGGATTCCTCCCAAGCTAAGGTAAAGGCATTATTGCCCCCCGTGACTCGCAAATGGTCGAAATTGTCGTCATTGGCGGCGGTTGAGGAAAAATACACTTCCGTTTTCCCGGGATCCCCCCGCAGAATGGTATCTCGCGTTCCTTTGGTAATGAAATAGAACATGAAGCGATCGCCCGGGGCGATGGGTAAATTGCGGGTTAAGTTCAAACCGCCAATGAGATCGTCGGACTTGTTAGAGAGAACGTCAAAAATGGTCGTTCCCGCCCGCAGTGCCGTATCTTTAAAATGGTCTTGGCCGGGGGTGGCCCCATTGACGCGATCGCGATCGTCCACTTTAAAAATGCCCACTTCGCTGACGCGATCGCTATCGCTGGGTTGCAGGGTAAATTCCAAGCTGGCAAATCCTCCCGTGCCGGTGACGCTAAAGGTGTCGTTGCGGTCTGGGGCTAGGGTGAGGGGCTCGTTAATTGTTCCCGCCGCATTAACGGAGGTAATCGAGTTACGGGCAAAGTCGAGATCGCCCCGTTGGTTGTCAGTGTAGTGGAGGAGAAGGAACTCGCTTTTGCCATTGCCATCGAGATCGAAAAACTGCGCCCCCGTCCTGCCGTCGTAGACGAATTCAAACCAGTGAGGATTGCGATCGTTCGGTTCGGGACCGTAAACCCAAAAGGTATTATAGCCGGGGTTTTCCGGTTCTTCGGGGAGAATTAAGGTCAGGACGACAGGAGAAGAGGGGGAGCGAAAGCGGAAGTTGAAGAAGTCGAAGGGAAACTCCGTCCCCCGTCCGAGGGGGTCTCCCGGTCTTCCCGGGGCGGGGTTGTCAATGGCTTCGGCAAAGAGAAAGCGAGTCTCGGGGAAAGGGGTGGCGAGGGTGATAAAGGTTTGGGGATTCCCCGGATCGCCGTTGAAACTGGCGAAGGAAACCACGTTCGCTTGCTGGGCATCGAGGATGCCATCTAAATTGCGATCGCCTGCCACTCTCTCCATTTGATCCGGCACCTCATCTCCATCGCCATCGGTACCGAAGTTTTCCAGATAGGTAATCGTGCCGCGATCGTTCCCCAAAAACAGGTCGAGATCCTTATCTCCGTCGATATCGCCAAAGGTTGGGGTACTAAAGAATCCTGTCGAATGCACCCTGAAGGGGTCGGGCAACCCAAAAACGGGAATAAAGTCTGGGTTGGTGGCGTTACCGATATTGTTGAAATAGACCGGGCCGGGTTGATTGCGCCCCACCAAGAGGTCGAGATCGCCGTCGGCATCGATATCGGCAACGCTGGGGGCGCTGAAGCCGCCAAAACCTTGCAAACCAAAAGGATTGAGAAGGGGTTGATCAAAGTTGGGGGCTTGGGGCGTGCCGAGATTTTTCAGATAGTAGATCTCCCCGAGGGCGGTTCCGACCAAGACATCAAAATCGCCATCGCCGTCGAGATCGGCAAAAACTGGAGCAGCATACGTCCCGGCATTCTGCCAATTAAAGGGATTGGTTTGGGGTGCTCGAAAGTCGGGGGTCGTGGCAGTACCTTGATTTTCAAAGAAGAGAACGTTGCCGACGCTATTGCCGACAAAGGCATCAAAGTCACCATCGCCGTCAATATCGACGAAAGTGGGGGCGCTATCTTGACCGACTCCCGCTAAATTAAAGGGATTGGTTTGGGGAGGGGCAAAGACGGGTTTGGTGGGAGTCCCGATATTCTCTAAAAAGTCGAGATTGCCGTTGCCCTTGCCCACAAAAACATCGAGCTTGCCGTCCCCATTGATATCGACGAGGACGGGATGGCTGAATTCTTGGACTTGAAAGGGATCGAGGGGGTTGCGAGCACCGCGCCGATCGATAAAGCGCCTGGGGGCTAAAACCACGGTTTTGACGATCGCCGAATCGGTTCGCCCTTCCTCGTTAGAAATTCTGTAGGTAAAGCGATCGTTGCCGAGAAAACCGGGGGGCGGCGTATAAATCAAAAGATTATCTTGCTGGAAGATCCTGCCGCCATTGGTGGAAACGGGATCGAAACTTTCAATCCGAATCGCTTGTCCGTTGCTATCGGTATCGTTTAATAAAACGGGAATGACAATCGGGGTATTGGGGATGGTCGCGCCGGAATCCCCTCGGGCGATGGGGGGGCTGTCATTATCGAGGATCGAGATTCGGGCGGTGGCGCGGACGATCTGGTCGTCACTGGCATTCTGGAGGGTAATGGTGAAATGTTCGGTGGGTTCGATGTCGCGATCGCCCTTAATGACCAAATCGATGGTTTTGCTGTCTTCTCCTGCGTCAAAACTTAAAGTGCCCGTTAGCGTGCTCCCCATACCGGCATCATAATCGTCTGGCGCGATCGCCGTGCCGTTGGCAATCTCGTACTCGATCGTAATGGGGGCGTTGGCATCGGTTGGGGCGTTGGTGAGGTTAACGGTCAATTGAACGGTTTGGTCGGCATTCGTTTCCCGAATCGAGAGATTGGCGACGCTAAATCCCGTTGGGGCTGGGGGGAGACCGACAAGATTGTCAATCCAGTCGGTAAAGGCAGAAACTCGCGTATAAATGCCGTAAAAATTGGGTCTGGCGGAACCGATGCCAAAACTGACGATCCCCACTTGGATGTCGCGATCGCCTTCTCGAATAATTAACGGGCCGCCGCTATCTCCTTGAGAGGAATCTTTGCCCCCTTCGGGCAATCCTGCCGCCAGCATATTGTCGGTGATATCGCCATTGTAGGATTGGGGGTGATTGGCGGTTTGATTGGAAACGATCGGGACTTCTACTTCATAGAGGCGAGTGGCACTCGGTCCGCCATCGCTTAAGGCCCCCCACCCGATCGCTGTGGAGGGAATGCCCGCAGAGGCTTGATTGTAGGGATCTTCAAACCCGACCAATTCGAGGGGAGTCACCCCGGTAATGGGGGTTTCAAGGCGCAGGAGAGCCAGATCGGCCTCGAATGTAGCGGGGTTGTATTGGTCGTTGAGAATGATTTCGGCGACGCTGTGACGGGTGCCGCCACTGCCCAGAGAATTCGTCCCGAGGAGAACCTCGACATCTCCGGGGTTCAGCCCGTCAACGCTATGGGCTGCGGTTAAAATCCATTGGGACGCGATGAGGGTGCCTCCGGAAAATTGGGCGGAGACATTATTGGCATCATTGGCACGCACCAGGGCTGCCATCCACGGATATGCTCCATCTCCTGCCAAGACGCCGCCAATAATGCGGGGTTCTCGTCGGCTACCAGCGCGATCGTTTTTGGCGGTCAGGGCGCGGTAGAAGGGAGAAATGGTGGATGGCTTGGTGGAAGGGTTTGGCATGGCTCGAGGTCGGTAGTCCTGCTTGAATTATAAGCACCTTCGGGCTAGGGAAAACCGGGAAATGTACTGGACTTTGATGGGCGGAGACAGAGTGTGAGAGAAGGATAAAGAAACGCCCTAGGGCTTGCAATAGAGACGCTCCGCTAGAGTTGAATCCAAGACGAAGGGATTTTCGTTGCCCTGTCGGGTCGCGATCGCGTGGCTTCGCTCTATTTCTATCGTTCCTCTCCGCCCATCGCAAATCTGCCAAAACGCCAAGAGAGCCATCTCGTCGTTATGCCGATTTGATTGAGATGTGCATTCATCTAGAATTAGAGGAAATAATTAGCAGAATCTTTATGACTGAAGTTATTCTTCGGGGTTTAGAACTCTCAGACTGGCAAGATATTGCTGAAATTTATCTTGCCCCTAAATGTTCATTTTTTGCTTCACAGTTACCCTATCAATCTCGTCAAGATTTCCAACAACAAATCGAAAAGATGGTACGAGGAGGATATGGTTTAGTCGCAGTTGTCGAAGGAAAGGTCATTGGGATCGTCAATCTTACGACCTTCAAGGGGAGTCGTTCCCATGTCGGCAAAATCAGCATCGCTGTACGAGATGATTACCAAGGTCAGGGTATTGGCTCTCAACTTCTCGGCGCAATTATCGATTTAGCTGAACAATGGCTTAATCTCCAACGTTTAGAGCTCGGCGTATATTGCAAC
Source organism: Spirulina sp. (assembly GCA_051439525.1). GTDB lineage: Bacteria > Cyanobacteriota > Cyanobacteriia > Cyanobacteriales > Spirulinaceae > CCY15215. The sequence continues at coordinate 17,126 of JBFRWJ010000497.1, forward strand.
AATGAACCTGCGATCGCGCTTTACAAGAAATATAGTTTTGAGATCGAAGGAGTCCTCAAGAAATCTGACTTTCGCAATGGCATTTACATTGATGCTTATTTTATGGCAAGGATTCGAGACGAATCCTCAAAAAATCCCCCTATCTTATCGTAACAATTGACAAATCGATCGCTTGCATTACGGTTGATATCTCTCTCCTCGTTACAATCCCCAAACTTATTGCATCCATGCAATCGGGAGTCAATCGCATTTCCCATGATTATACTCTGCGATCGCGTTATCAGTAAGTAAAACTTTTTTGTAGCGTGTAAACACTGGCTGGCAAAACGATTCCGAGAGCATTGATGAGTTCGAGAAACTTGTCTCGATCTTCAGGAGCGAATTGAGCATGATTGAGTTTATTGACAGCATGGACGACGGCAATGACTTCTTGGCTGTGGGGAGCGAGAATCGGGAGAGAGAGAATGTTGCGCGTTTTAAACCCCGTTTCGCGATCGACATCCGCGTTAAAGCGAGAATCATCATAAGGATCGTTAACGATCGCGGATTGACCTGTTTTGACAACATCCCCGGCAATTCCAGTTGTCAGGGGAATTTCAATCAAGATTTTTTCCCCATTTTTCCCGATGGCATTATCGGCTCGTAATGTTTGTTTTTCTCGATTGACAATAAACAGCGTGACTGTTTCCGCTTGCAATACCCGAGCCATTTTCGAGGCGATCGCTTCTCCTAAATTGTCTAATTTATTTTTGAGAAGGGGATCTTGCACCGTAAATCGATTCTTGTAAATTCCTTCGAGATCCTGATTTAATCCCTCTAAGAATTGGATGAAGCGATCGACAGAAAAATCGGCAACTTTACGTTTCAGTTCTTGAGGATCGCTTTCTAGGGTTTGGGAAACAATCGAGTGACCTTGCTTGGCATAGATAATGCTGGATTGGAGTGCAAATCCTAAAGACTGAACCAGATTGAGAAATCGTTGTTCGTCCTCGCGATCGAAGGGTAAATCTCCCTTTTTATTCAACACTTGTACGACGGCAAAGACTTCATTTTGAGAATTGAGCATGGGCAAACAAATCAGATTGCGAGTAAGAAATCCCGTATCGCGATCGATTTGCCGATTAAAACGCGGGTCGTTATAAGGATCGGGAATATTCACGCATTTTCCTGTTGTGGCAACACTGCCAGCAATTCCCACATCAATCGGAATTTCAATACTAATTAATTCGCCGCCTTTCCCCCGAGCATTTTTCGACCAGAGTTTCTGATTTTCGCGATCGACCACAAAAAATGTCACTTGTTCTGCGTTCAAAATTTGGGCAATTTTTGCTGATAATGTTTGTAGAATTAATTCTAATTTACCGCCCAACGAACGACTTTCTAATAAGTTCATTGTATTGAGCAATCGTGCAAATTCATTATTGAGTTTGTCTAAAAATTTCGAGAATTGTTCCATGGAAAGGGGTCGAACGGTTTCAGTAATCTCGTCAACATTCATCTCTAAAATCGAGGTGACTAAGCTGCTGATACTGCGTAGGAGTTCTCCTTTGGCTTGAGATAAACGCCCATCATCCAAACTAATTACCGTATCGGCAATTTCTAAAACGCGGCTATCATGAGTTACCATTAACAACGTTCCTCCCCGTTCTTGTACTAAGTGCTGCATCATGGATAAAACTTCCACACTAGATGCGCGATCGAGAGCGGCAGTGGGTTCATCTGCTAAGATTAATGGGGGTTGATTGACGAGGGCGCGCGCAACGGATACTCTCTGTTTCTGTCCGCCGGATAAAGCACTCGGTTTATAATCAATTCGCTGTCCCAACCCCAATTTTGTTAAAATTTCAACGGCGATTTCTCGTTTGCGTTGCTTATAATCTCTGTTGTTCCGTTTTTCTCGATCTGATAATTCGATCGCTAATTCTACATTTTGTGCGGCAGTTAAAGAATCAAATAAATTATGAGCTTGAAAAATAAAACCAATCTGGCGCCGCACTTCCACTAATTCTAATTCTGAGAGACCGACTAACTCGCGATCGAGAATTTTTAAACTCCCTTCCCGAGCCGATCGCAAGGCTCCCATTAAGGTTAATAAAGTCGTTTTGCCCGAGCCGGAAGGCCCTGTCAAAACGACCGTTTGACCTTGAGACAAATCTAAGTTTATGTCAAAGAGAGTCTGTTTGCGAAGTTCTCCTTCGCCAAAATGATAATTCAAATTGCGAATGCAGACTACAGAATGAGTTGTAGTTTGTTGCGTCATATTTTTGTTAGCAAGACGAAGATCGGGCATAATCTCAGAAAAAGTTGAAAAGTGACTGATAACTGATAACTGTGACCTAGAGTTTAAACCCTAGGCGAAGATCGCTGATTATTTGAATCCTTCTGCCGGATCCACGGATTGAATCTTCAACATCGCGAGAAATCCCGATGAAAAACACATGATACAGGTAATGAGAAACATACTGATTGCTCTAGATACGGTCATTTGAAAGACTAAACCCGTTATACCCGCAAGAAAGCGATATAAACCCATTGAGATGAACAAACCCGGTACAAAACCCAGTCCCGTTAAAATCAAAACCTCCTGCAAGACGATCGCCAAGAGATGAGAATGAGGATAACCCATTGCTCGCAAGGTGGAATATTCGGGCCAATGGTCGGAAATATCGGTATATAACACCTGATAAACTAAACTAATGCCCACGACAAAACTAATACTAGCAAGCATATTAAAAAGAAAGCCCACACTGGTTGTCTTTTTCCAATAATTGAATTCCCGTTGGATAAAATCTTCTTTTGATAAAATGGTCAAATCAGTGGGTAAGGTTTGACGTAGCTTTGCTACCAAAGCAGAAACATCAAGATCCTGCGTCACTTTGACCAAGCCGAGATCGACCTCCTTTAAAGTTTGACCTCCTCCAAAGGGATCGGAGAGAGAAAAATAGCGGAGGAAATTGCGATCGCTCATAATAAAATTGCCATTGCCGGCAATCAAATCAAGTCCGAGGCTAAACGTACCGACAACCCGCGTTTGACGATTGACCAATTCGCTTTTTACTCCTGTTGCGATCGGACCCACCGCAGATTTTGAGGCGCGATCGATTAAAACGGTATTGGGAAGTTGTAAGGGTTTGCGATATCGATCGATCTCGGGGAGCAACAAGAGGGGATCTTGCAGATTAAAAGCAAGAACTCTGACCGGACCAGACTCATTTGTTTCTGCATTTTTCCATTCAGCAGAGCTGATATAGAAGGGATAAACGGCTTCAACTCCACTAAAACCGCGAATGCGTTCGAGCTGTCGTCGGGGAAATTTTTGGGTGCTTCTCATGAAGTAGCGTTGTTGGTGGGTGACAATAATTTCGCCATTGAGATGTTCGAGCAGTTTCACTTGACTATCGTATAGCGCATTTTCAAAACCCTTGAACATAAACATTAGAAATACAGCAAATGTTACTCCAGAAATTGAAGTGAGAAAACGACGCGGTGAATGGGTCAGATTGATCCAAGCTAAGGGTGTTGCCTTGGGAGAAAACATCTATTTAAAGCAAAACTCGTGTATATTATTAGACTACAGTATCGCTCGATCGTTCAATCGATTTGAGATACACCCGATCGCGGTTTTAGCTTTTACAAGATGAAAAACGTTCCCGTAGCCTGGCTTAATCTAATCCATAATAAATCTCGATTCTGGGCAGCGATCGCCGGGGTTAGTTGTTCTGTAATGCTTGTCTTTGTCAACCTCGGCACTTTGGGAGCAATGGAAAATGCTGCCCTCGCATTTTACCGCAAACTGAATGCCGATGTCTACTTACTTTCTTCAAAAATTAAAGATCCAACTTTGCCCACGGTTTTCTCTATCCGACACTTGTCTCGGATCGATGGGTTGGCAGAAGTTAAGCGAGTCATGCCTCTCTATCAAGATGTAAAACAATGGCAAAATCCCATTACCCGTAATGGTCGTCAGATTCAAGTTTATGGGTTCGATCTGCGCGAGCCAACATTTTTAAAAGAGTTGTCTCCCGATGTATTGGCTCGCTTGCAATTTCGCGATACTGTTGTCTTCGATCGCCGCTCCCATCGCGAATACGGGCCGCGAGATATTGGCATTTCCAGCAAACTCGGCGATCGAATGGTTGAAATTGTCGGTTTATTTTCTCTCGGAAATAGTTTTGAATACGATGGCACGATCCTGTTAAGCGACAAAAATTTTCAACGTTTATTTTCTCGCTCTCTTAATCTAGTGAGTGAGGGTTTAATCCAACTCGAGGAAGGTGTTGATGCCGATCGCTTTGTCCGGGAGCTCAATCAAATGCTATCTCCAGATGTTATTGCCTTAACGCGACAACAAATGATGGATCGAGAGCAAAATTACTGGATTCACGAATCCAACTTCGGCGCGATTTTTCGAGCGGGAGCCGCGATCGCGCTGGTTGTTGGAGTCGCGATCCTTTATCAAGTCTTGTCTAACGATATTACCTCTCATTTACCCGAATATGCCTTTCTCAAAGCAATGGGCTATCATAAGCGCTATATTTTATTGGTCGTTCTCCAAGAAGCGATTATCCTCGCATGTTTGGGTTATATCCCCGGATTGGTCATGTCTTGGGGATTTTATCAACTGATGTTTTTGGCAACGGGTCTTCCCTTCTATATGGAAGTTCAAAGAGCCATTTTGGTCTTTTGCTTAACCGTTGCCATGTGTTGGACTTCGGGTTTAATTGCCGTTAATAAAGCAACGCAACTGGATCCGGCAGAAGTTTTATCGAGCAGTTAAATTTCCGACTTCTCGATTTCCAACTCTTCTGGAGGGAGGCTCATCTTCGTCAGATGTCTTTGAAAAGATTGCTGAACTTCAAGATATGTTGTTGCAATATAGGGAATACCATGCTTATGGCATACGCTCTTAACAATTGGACTGATCTTTTTCAACAAACGCGGCTTAAAAGCCGGAAATAAATGGTGTTCTATATGGTAGTTAAAGTAGCCATAATTAAATTCGATAAAGGCTAATAACCAATTGGTGGGATGCCAATCACCCGATGTCCTGACTTGAACTTCAGCCCAGGACAATTTACCATGAGAAACATTGATATCTTCATTTAAGGCCAATACATTATGAGTTTCTTCATGATTATTGTACAGCAATAAAAAGGCAGAATATGAGAAAGATATCGAAAATAAAGAAAATAGCATCAGCGCCTTCCCAAAACCATGCAAATATCCGCAATAGACAACCAGTGAAATGAAGATTGTTTTTGCTAAAATATGCACGGCAAGCTCATATTTATGACGAACCAATTCTTTATTCATCATTAACCAAATCGTACTCATGGGGAAGGAACGAACCTGATACGTTATCAGTGCCATCCAAAAGTAAATGTGTTGGTATTTGTGATGGCTCTTATATTTTACATATTGATGAATTCGTATCGGGGCATATTGATTGGTTTGATAATCTATAGAGGAATGGGGTTGATTGTGATGAGTTTGATGAATAATTTGCCATTCTAACCATGAAAATCCACTCAGATCCATAAAATGTAGTGTCAGAAAATTTAATAACTTATTTTTTGTAAAGCCAAAATGTGCAACCATATGCGATGCCCCTGCTGATGCGCAAACCATATGAAATCCTAAGAAGACTGAGGATAAGATCGAGCCTTCGATCCATGTTAGATATGACAAAAATATAAATAGTATGACATAATATAGGAAATATGTTGTTCCCTCCAGTGTAGAATAATGGATTGATTCATTATTTTCTCGCAAATATTCTTGAACTTTAGTTTTTAGCTCCAGCCAAAATTCATCTTTACCTGTTTCCTTGTAAACGATTCGGTCTAAATACCAATTATCATTATCTTTGTACAAACGATCGCGAGTCACATCAAGATAACCCATTATTTTTATACCATTGTTCTTTAAAAAACTTTCATCTTTAATTAAACTTTCTACATTTGTATTGATATGTGCGGATGAGAATAGACCGCTACAATCTGTCCCCAAAGTTCCTCTAAAGGTATCTCCAAAAGGATGTTTGTCAACGAAGTCTGTAATATCGTAAACAATACCATCGATCGCAATCCAAGCATCTGAATAACTAGAATGCTCCTTTAATTCGTTGTAACTAATGTATTTTTTTTCGAGCCAAGAATGCTCTTCGTTCGTATTACTATTCATTGCCAATCCCGTTCGTGTTTGTGTCCATTACGAACCTATCACACCAAATTTTTAAATGTCAAGATGCACTCTAGCAGAAATTGTCCTACATTTCTCTAGAGATTATCCTTAATAAATGTTGTCGAAAAGAGTAAAATAGTTTCTTAAGGTGCATCTCAAAAATGTCAATCTATAGTAGTAGGGTGGGCAGGATATACCCATAAAAGCTAGACGATAGAGCGCTACGCGCTAGGGAATAGGGAATAGCAAGTTATGAATGGGTTGGGTGCAGTTAAGAATGTCCTAACTCGAATGCGTAGCGCTATATAGATAAACCCCTGCCCACCCTACCCACTGTTTGTGCAAAATTGAGATACACCCGTTTCACCAGAGCAAAGAGGATTTTCCCATGCTATACTTCGCACTTAAGTTTCTCGAAGATCGATTGAATACTTACTTGCTGACTCGGACAGATTTAACTGAGAAGGGGGTCAATATGACGAGGTTGGTGGATGACGAAGGCAAATCAGCGATTAAGCAAAACACAATCGGCGCGAGTATTATCAACATCGAAGAAGAGCGAATTTTTAAAGCTCAGACCTCTGAATACGTTTATAAAAATCGCGACCATACCGTGTTAGATCCCGAATTGAAAATTAACTTGTATGCGATCTTTGCCGCAAATTTTACCTTCTACGATCAAGCATTGAAATATATCTCTTATGTTTTGATGTTTTTTCAATCCCATCCCGTTTTCACGCGAGAGCAATATCCCGACCTCGACCCGCGTATTGAGAAATTGACCGTCGAACTGCAATCGCTGAACTACGAACAATTAAACCAGATTTGGACATTTATCGGCGGCAAACAACTCCCCTCGGTCGTTTATAAAGTGCGGATGGTATCCTTACGAGATGATACTCCAAAAAACATTCAGCCCGCACTCGCTCAAATAGACACAAATCTTCACGGCCAATAACGATAATGTGGTGTATATTGTGGGCAGTAAGCCGATCGCCTACTGAGTCGAGTGAAGCCAAATAAGGATTTCAGGAACGGTGTGGTTTCGTATCTTATTTACGGTAACGATATCGCATACCTACTATAGTCAAGACTGCCAAGATTTTAGCTTTATTATCCCTCGAGAGACTGTCAAACAGCTAAAGGATGGCAAACTGATAGCGAAGGTGCGCGAGGGCAAGCTGTATGTCTTGTTTGCAGCCGATGAAACCAACGCGGCTCGGGTTTCCATGCCGAGAAAAACCCTGCGATTCGGATTGAAACTCCTCAATCCTTTCTTCAGCAACTTCACGGACTTGAATTTTAATGCGTCTACTCCGATTTATCGGAATGCCAATGAGAGCGATCGCTTAGATCCAGCCGAGCCGATCGCGCTCGTGGGACAGAGATTCAGTCATTCCCTGCTCGAGACGACACGACCGGCGATCGCGATCCTCAAAAACGATCGCGGCCAGATTCTGCAACAGGACGAGCTCGCTCTCGCCAACAATCGTGCAACGGTTTCTTACGATCTCGCTGGCTTAGCAGAGGGGGTCTATCGCGTTGAAGAATCCTATCCAGGCAATACAGAAACGACCGCTTATTATGCCGATGCTGAATTACAGCAACAAGGAATTTTCGGTGTTATTGAAATTAAGGTTGACAGCAGTTTTTATACCGAGTTTCCCGAATTCGAGATCTCGTTTTCTGCGAAGCAGGAAACCTTGAAATACTATGTGGTCGCGAATCAATAC
>JBFRWJ010000498.1:0-3842 GCA_051439525.1 Spirulina sp.
AATTCGTCCCGTTGCGGCGATCGCCGACCACGGACACCGGAAAGTCGCAATAGTAACAGCGACGGCGACAAAAAGGAATATGAATGTAAGCACCCCGAGGGATCTCGCGATCGATGGCGATCGCTTCTTTTCCGATTAAAATGTTAGTGTCGATTGTTCTCTTCCTCCAAAAAAAGAGGCAAAATATTAAACTGGTACCAATGAAGGCACAGTCAAATTGATATTTCATCCTTCATCTTTCCTCTTTCATCCTCCATCCTTCATCCTCCACCCATGACTCGTCTCAATCATCGCGCTTTAAAGATTCTAATTCAAGAAGCCCAACGCTGTGCCTCGCGATCGCAGGGCGACGTACAGTATCGCATTGTTCTCAAGCGGTTGGAAAAATTCCGCAAGCAGTCAGGACCGCCTGTGAGCCAAAATGAGATACGAGCAACCGTTATTGATATGTTTCCCGATTTTAGCGAAAAAGCCATTAAAGCGGCCGATCGCGCTAATCGTTCTGCTAATATTACGGGTCTCATCAAATCTGGGGCAATTGGTTTAGTGGTATTGTCGGGATTTCTTTGGGTGGTTAATTTACCCTATCCTCCCATTCGTCGTCCCATTGCCCAAAAAGCACCGCTTTTATTGCTTCCCAGTTTCTTTAATATGGATCGCAACTATCGCGGGGCAATTTCCCAAGTCGAACAGGCCGATCAACTCATTAATCAAGCGACCAGTCAAAAAGACATTCTTTTAGGAGAAGAAAAAGTCACCCGAGCCCAAAAACATCTCGATGCCTTACCCGTTTGGTTTTTAGGCTACGAACCCCAGCGTTATTGTACCTTTTTTAGTTGTAGTTGGCGGTTTACTTTGGATGAGTTTGAAGCGGCAAGAAAAGCGATCGGACGGACAGAAGCGAAGGTTTTTCAAGAAAAGAATGCCCTAACCCAACTCCAAGAAGCAGAAGCCGCCATCGCCGGAGCCAAACAAAAATATCAAACCGCCCCCGAGGGAGAAAAAGAAAACGCGATCGCTTCGTGGCAAGTTGCATTACAAAATATTTCTCTCATTTCTCCCCAAACTTTTGCGGGCAAACAAGCACAACAAAAATTTAATTTCTACCGCCAAGATTTTGAACAAAATGCCGGCAAATTCGAGACGGTCGCCAAAGCAGGAACTTTCGTTGAAGTTGCCAAACAGTTTGCTTGGCAAGCTGCTAAAATGAGTCAAAATCCTCCTCATTCGGCAGCAAAATGGCAGCAGATTGAAGGATTCTGGGAGGAAGCGATCGCGCAACTCCAAAAAGTCGATCCGAATGATAAAACCAGTTATATTGAGGCACAAACCAAACTTGCCGAATATCGGGTTAATTTGGCGCAGGTTAAACTCAAGCGAGAGGAAGAACAAGCATCGGCGCAAGCTCTAGAAAAAGCCAAGAATCAAATCCAAAATCTTCTCGCTTCTACCCCAGACGATCCCGCTCGAGTGAATCGTCCTCAAACGGCGGCAAAGATTCAAGGTATTATCAATGAATTACAAAAAGTTCGACCGGGAACCATGGGAGCTACAGAAGCACAAGAACTTCTGAACTTCGCTCGTGCTAAATTGAAAGAGCTTCAATAAGTTGTTGGGAATTAACACTATTAATTCTCGAGCAAAGAATATCAATCTCTAACTGGAGGTCGAGATTTGCAGGATCTAGCATCTTTACAAAACTTCAGGTATAATTAAGAAAATCTTTATTATTGGGGCAATGCAGTCAGGCAATTGAGAACTGTCCGCGATAAGAGTGACAACAAAATTTGTATAAACATTCATCAGAGTAATTTATGGGTGTTTTTTATAGAAATTCATTTGTTTTCACTTATTTTATGTATGTCGTTTTTGTACTCATTTAAACTGTAAGGAAAAATAATGCTTGACACTTGCGAAAAAATCCGTTCTAGCGATCCTCAAACCTGCTCTGCGAGCATTTTATCCGTTTGCTCTCAGAATATCGAGTCTCAAAATATTGAATCTCAGAATATTGAATCTCAGAATATTGAATCTCAGAATCTGGAAATCATTCAAAAAGTTCCTTTTTCCGTCGAACTTCTACCGTTGTACGATCGCATTTTCGATGCGATCGGTGCGGGAATTACCATCAGCGATATGCGTCAAAGCGATCGACCTTTAATTTACTGCAATCGAGCCTTTGAGAAGATTACCGGCTATCTTCGAGAGGAAGCGATCGGTAAAAATTGTCGCTTTCTGCAAGGGAAAGAGACCGATCCAAGGACGATCGAACAACTCCGAGCAGCGATTCGCGAGAGTCAAGAATGCCAAGTGACCTTAAGAAATTATCGCAAAAATGGCGAGGCATTTTGGAATGAATTAACCATTTCCCCTCTGTTTGACAAACAAGGAAACTTAACGCACTATATCGGCATACAAAATGATGTCACGATGAAAACAGAAGTGCAAGAGAATTTACGTTTTCTCGCGACTCAAGAACGATTGCTCGGGGATATGTCTCGGCGCATACGCGAAACCTTAAACTTAGAAGAAATTCTCAATTCTGCCGTAGAAGAAGTTCGCAGCGTCCTACAGTGCGATCGCGTTATTTTCTATCACTTTAACGAACAAAATTGGAGCGGTACGGTGGTTGCAGAATCCGTAGGAGAGGGGTGGAAAAAATCCCTAGATGCTAACGTTAAAGATGATTGTTTTACCCAAGGTATGGCTGCCCTTTATCGTCAAGGACGAGTCCGAGCGATCGACGATATCTATCAAGCCGGATTGACCCAATGTCATATTAACTTACTCGAAGAATTTGACATCAAAGCTAATTTTATCGTTCCCGTTGTTGAAGAAGGAAAATTGTGGGGATTGTTGATTGCCAATCAATGTCGGGGAACGCGCCATTGGCAAGAGTGGGAAATCAAACTTGCTGAAGAATTAAGCGTACAAATCGCGATCGCCATTCGTCAAGCCTCTCTCGTCAAACAACTCGAAAGCGAACTTCAAGAACGAAGACGAACCGAAGCTGCATTACAGGCTTCCGAAACCCAATTAAAAGAGAAAGCAAAATCTCTCGAACAAGCCCTCGTCGAATTAAAACAAGCCCAAGCACAACTGATTCAAGCCGAAAAAATGTCCAGTTTGGGGCAATTGGTTGCGGGGATTGCCCATGAAGTCAATAATCCCGATGCTTTTATCAAAGGAAATATTCATCATACTACCAAATATTCGACCGACTTGTTAGAATTAATCGAGCTGTATCAGGTTCATTATCCCGATCCTCCTCAAGAAATTAGCGATAAAATCGAGGACATCGACTGCGAATTCATTGCCGAGGATTTCCCAAAATTGATTGATTCGATGCAAACTGGAGTCGGACGCATCCGCGATATTGTCTTGTCATTGCGAAACTTTTCTCGCTTGGATGAAGCCGATCGCAAACCCGTCAATCTACGCGAGGGAATTGAAACTGCCCTCTAACTCGTTCGCCATCGTCTAGAGGGAAAACAAGGCACGATTCGCATTGAAAAAAATTGGGGCAATTTACCCGAACTCGACTGTTATGCAGCCCTCCTCAATCAAGTTTTTCTCAACCTGCTCGAAAATGCGATCGATGCAGTCCGAAACAAGCAAAAAGAAATGCAAGGAGAGTTGATTCCTACCATTTCTCTTACCACAGAATTTGTGGAAAACAAGAATGCAGACAATATCGCAATTGTTCGCATTCAGGACAACGGGACGGGAATTCCCGCAGAGATCCAAGATCGTATCTTCGATCCATTCTTTACAACAAAACCCATCGGACAAGGAACGGGGATGGGCTTATCGACAGCTTATCAAATTGTTGTTGAAAAACA
>JBFRWJ010000499.1:0-4341 GCA_051439525.1 Spirulina sp.
CATCTCAAAGGCAACTTCTTGGGGCAGTTGTCTGAGTTGATTTAAACCCTTAATGCGATCGCCGTAATCTTCGGATTGCAATAATTTTTGAACCGATTCTGGAGTCATTTCAATGAACAATGAGCAATTATCAATGAGCAATTATCAATGAGCAATCAACAATTACCCATTCCCTACTCGTTATTTTCCAAAGCCATAGCACGGATAATATCCCCGTGACTTAAAATACCGATGACTTTATTTTCCTCATTAACAATGGGAAGTCGGCGAACGTGCTTTTCGTGCATGAGTTTGGCTGCCTCTCGCAAAGTGCGATCGCCTGTTGTCGAGATAGGTTTGTCGCTCATAACTTCCTCTACAGTTTGTCCGAGAGCCTTGTGAAGCTCTTTTTCATAGCGAGCCGGATTTTTCAGAAAAATCAAACCATCGAGGAACATAATATAGGGAGGCGGTTCTGCTCCGGTTTCTTGCCACATTAAATCCGAGTCGGAAATTACCCCCACTAATTTCCCCGACTCATCTACGACCGGCAATCCGCTAATCTTTTCTCGGGCGAGAATCTGTAGGGCATCCTTCAACGGTGTTGTTGGCATCACCGTAATGGGATTGGGGGTCATAAAATCAGTAACGGTTTGTGACATGAGCGGGTAAAAAACGGGTTGAATGGAGTGCGATCGCGCTTTGGGATTCGCAAAAACTTAGCACTCTCGTTCATATTTTGAACATTTTTTTGGGATCTACTCCTCAATTTTTAACGAAACTTAATTTTTAGATTGGTTATTGGTTATTGGTTGTTGGTTATTGGTTGTTCCCTAACTGGTGACTGATGACTGGTGACTGGTGACTGATAATTCCATTGACGATAAGGAAATTTGACTAAATTAGCATTAAAATAGCGGGGATCTGCGGAGACTTCGCGTCCGATCCATTCCGGGAGAGCGATCGCTTGCGTTTCATCTTGTAATTCAACTTCAGCTAAAATTAAACCCTGATTTTCCCCGCTAAATTCGTCGACTTCCCAAACGAGATCGTCAATAGAGATGGTGTAACGGGTTTTTTCAATGAGGGGACGATCGCACAACTCTTCGAGCATTTCTTCCGCTTCCGGGAGGGGAATGGGATATTCAAACTCCTTGCGGGAGAGTCCTTGGGTTTTCCCCTTGACGGTCAGATACGCGCGATCGCCTGCCACGCGCACCCGTACCGTACAATGAGGGACAACGGATAAATAGCCCTGACGATATTGCTTTGGTGTCCCCAGCGATCGCCATTGCTCCCCCTTAACTAAAAATTTACGTTCGATTTCTTTTCCCATAACTACAAACGACCTTCTTATATAAGACATTTGAACTGAAAAAAAATCTGGGGAATTGTCCCGATCTGCCCATTAAGGGAAGAAGACAGTAATGGTAGATGCACCCCGATGGCAGATCCCTAACTCTTATGATGCGAGTTAGGGATTTTTTTTACTCGGCGATGGTCTCAAAAGACTCTACCTCGAAAACGGGTCCGATCGCGGCCAAAGTCATCACATCCTCGCGAATTTGTCCTGCGATCTTCACCTTGAGTCCATTTTGACAGAGTTCTGGGGGTGCGTCCTTCAATTCGTAAGTTTCCCCCGACTCGGTGATTAGAGCAAATGTCCCTACTCCAATATCTTTCCATGCGATCGTGCCCGCAATCTCCATATTGATTCATCCTCATCAAGCTGGTTTCAACTGTAGCTTATTTTAGGTTGGCCGTGGCAATATCGCTGACATTATTAGAGATCGTTTATAAAATAAATATTAAGCCCGTAGGGTGCTGTTAGCGACAGCGTAACGCACCGTTTTTTAAGAATTGAGGTGCGTTAGTGGAACGTAACGCACCCTACATGAATTTAAGATTTGCTTTAGGAACAATCTCTTAATCATAGACAACGAGAATAATTGCCCAAGTCATCAAGAAAAACCCAAAGACTTGCGAGGCATTCATTAACTCTCCGAGAAATAAACGAGACACCAAGGCAACAGACAATACCCCAGTCCCTAAATTAAATGCTGCCATTTCTCCACCCGTATATACTCCATGACCATAACGAATTGCTAAAACATTGAGGATATATTCTGGCAGGACGATCGCCCAACTCAAGAGAAGAGCGAGGAAAAATCCTTGACTGCGGAATCGGATATGACCCAACCAAGCAAATGCCATCAGTAAACTGGATAAGCATAGCATTAAAGGGACTAAAACTACTTTCATCAAAGTTAAATCCTAATTCTTTGTTTCTCTTATCGCTCTCGATCGCTCTCGGTTAGGAGATTTTCGAGCGATTAAAATCATGGCGATAACCATTAACCCAAAACCACTTAATTTCTGAAGATTAAGCACTTCGCCCAAGAGAAACCGCGAGACAAGAGCAACGCAAATCACCCCAGAGCAAAGACGAAATGCTGCCATTTGTCCACCAGTATAGAGATTATACCCTAGCCGAATGGCAGAAATATTAATAAAATATTCCGGCAAAACCAGTAACCAGCAGCATAAGATCGACCAGAAAAAAGGGAGTTGTTTAAATTTCAGGTGTCCCAGCCAAGCGAGGGCCATGATCGCGCTCGATGAAAAGAGCAGGACAGGCACGAGAAACAGTCGGTATCTCTCGGGGAGAAGACGTAGTTTTTCTGTAAAAAAGCCATCATTTAATTGTTGTTTTTGCACGAGATAATGTTCTCCTCTTGAACTCCCTATGAAATTAGGAAAGGAAAACAATTCCTGCCAATTCCTATCGGATGGGTCGGGAGAATCTGCTTTGTATTTTTGTGAATGCTGATTTTTCTCCGATCTTATTCTTTTTTCCCTCCTGTCTTTCCGCTTGCTTCAACTTTTTTTACAAACAATCCCTAAAGGTGGCGCGATCGCTCATTCACCGACAACGGGTGACTGGTGTACGGACGTTGCAGGCAACATCCCTACTGGTGACTGAATCTGCCAATCTTCTTGAATGGTAAACGCCGCCCATTTATAGGGATACTCTCCTGCTCGGGAGTTTCAATCGGTACGCCGGGGTCAAGGGCGATCGACGATATCTATTCGCGATCTTTGACCGCCTGTCTTTTGCCAAAAAACGCTGGCATTGGCACGATCGAAATAGGGAGAAGTCGATCTTATGAATTCAAACCCCCCCAGCCAACAATCTCCGCAACGGAGTCCCGTGCTTTGGCCGGCATTCACGGGGCTAGTCGGCTTTTTGGCATTATGGCAGGTGGGGGCAATGCACTATAAGACCGTCGTTTTACCTTCTCCCCTCGAAACATGGGCGGCGTTGCAACGTTTGGCGATCGCGGGAAAATTGACCCATGCCCTTTTCATCACCAGTTTTCATCTTTTTAGTGCCTTTGCGATCGCCGTCTTGTTCGGGGTTATTGCCGGGATCGGGGCGGGAATTTGGCCGGAGTTGCGATGGGGGATTTCTCCCTTAATTAGCGCCCTGCAAGGCATTCCTCCCATTGGCTGGATCGTTCTCGCCCTACTCTGGTTTGGAAGCGGTCACGGAACGCCTATTTTTACCATTACCGTCACCGTCCTGCCGATCGTTTTTCTCAGCACCGTAGAAGGAATGCAACGTTTTCCCCTGCCTTTAGCAGAGATGGCGCAAATGTATCGCACCCCCGATCGCTTATTGCTGGTCGATCTTTACTTTCCTCACTTGCTTTCCTATCTTTTTCCCGCTTTGACCGCAGGATTGGGACTGGCGTGGCGAGTGGCAGTGATGGCAGAACTTCTCTCCTCGGAAACCGGGATCGGCGCAGAATTAAACCTCGCGCGCATTAATTTAGAGACCGACGAGGTGATGGCGTGGATCGCGATCGCCGTCTTCTCGATCTGGATCTGCGAATATCTCTTGCTGCGTCCCCTGCGCCGATGGCTAGAACCTTGGCAGCATCAGGAGATCCCGAACAAATCCCCTTCTTGTCGCTAAACTCAAAAGTTCCTTGCTGATTCTCGATCGCATCTCCCACCAATACAACCGCCGCCTCATTCTCGACGGCGTTTCTCTCACTTTAAAACCCGGGCAAATTCTCTGTTTGACGGGACCCTCGGGTTGCGGCAAAACGACACTCTTGAGAATTGCGGCGGGTTTGGTCTCGCCGAAGGTTGGGGCGATCGAAAATAGCTTTTCTCGCATGGGCTATGTTTTTCAAGACCCGAGACTCCTCCCGTGGCAAACCGCCCGGGAGAATCTGGCTTTCGGACTCAAAGCCCGAGGAGTTCGCAAATCGGAACGCGATCGCGCGGCTAAAACATTAGCGAGGCAGTTGGGTTTAGAGTCAGTCTCTCACTATTATCCCCATCAACTCAGTG
>JBFRWJ010000500.1:0-3534 GCA_051439525.1 Spirulina sp.
CTTGTTTAGCTGCTTCGATAACAATGGGGGCAAGTTCCGCAAATTGGGTCGATTTCGCTTGATTGGCCCAGATAATAAACTTGCTCCAATCATTCTGAAAATGCGCTAAAACTGCCTCGATCAAAGGGGAATTGTCCCCGCGTCCGTCCTGCCAATATAATGTTGCTTTAACGGCTCCTAATCCCAACCACGCCCCGCTTCCTTCATCCCCTTGGGGAAATCCCCAACCGCTCACCCGGGAGACATTCCCTTCATCAATTTGATAGGCGACGATCCCCGTCCCGATCGCGATAACCGCTCCATCTTTGCCCCCATGCGCCCCCAAACAAGAAGTGTAGCCATCGGACTCTAAAATTAACTTGCGGAAGGGATGGGGATGAGAGAGAAATTTCTCACAAGCAAAAGGCACTTGCGTTCCCGCCAACCCCGCACAACAGAAAAAATTGCCAGCACGGGCATTTAAAGGGATTTGAGTGGGTAAAAGAGCTTGTTCGACGGCATCCTGAATGGATTTCCACGTATTTTCCACCGAGAGGCGAATATTCGAGCTGCCACTTCTTCCTTCTCCTAAAAGATTGCCATTCTCATCTTCAATACGGACGATGGTTTTCGTTGCGCCACCATCAACGCCAATAAAAATATTGGGGAGTTTTGCATTGTCCATGAATCGATCCCGAAGCAATTTGCTAGATTTGATGCTTCAATGCTATTTAACAATATTTTGGCATCATCATGAGAAAAACCTTGATTAATACTCTTGTTCAATTGGCAGAACGCGACCGTCGCATCGTCTTGCTGACGGGCGATCTCGGCTATACCGTCATCGAACCCTTTGCCGAGAAATTTCCCGATCGCTTTTTTAATGTGGGGGTCGCAGAGCAGAACATGGTTGGGTTGGCAACGGGTTTGGCAGAGGCGGGTTTTATTCCTTTTCTCTATTCTATTGCCACTTTTGCCGTTTTGCGTCCCTATGAATTTATTCGCAATGGAGCGATTTTACATCGGTTTCCCGTGAGAATTCTCGGGGTTGGCGGGGGATTTGAATACGGCCATGCGGGGACGACTCACCATGCTTTAGAAGATGTGGGAGTCATGCGAATTCAACCCGGAATGACCACGATCGTTCCTGCAGATTGGCAACAAACGAGATCGGCTTTGCTGCAAACTTGGGATTTACCCGAACCCATTTATTTTCGCTTGGGTAAAGACGATGTTAAAACAATTTCGGGATTAAATGGAAATTTTGTTTTAGGACAGACGCAAATGCTCGGAGAGGGGACGGATTTCTTATTTGTAACCATGGGATCGATTACCCGAGAAGTCAGTCAAGCCATGGCGATTTTACAAACTGAAGGAATTTACGGTCAGGTGATGGTTGTTTCCAGTTTTAATCCCTCTCCCGTGGAAGATCTCGTCAAAATTTTACCGAGATTTGAAGTAGCAATCGCGGTAGAAGAACATTATATTTCTGGCGGTTTGGGATCTTTCATCGCTGAAGTGATTGCCGAAAAACAATTAAACTGTCGCTTGCTGCGCTATGGGATAAAAACGAAGCCAAGCGGCATATCGGGAAACCGAAATTACTTACTCTCTTTCCATGGATTATCGGTAGAACATCTCGTTCAAAGTGCCAAAAAAGCACTTAACAAAAGAGCGGATCGGTAAGTGGGAATCAACGACAAGATTTTTAGGAAGAACTAGAAGGGAATATGATATAATATAGAGTGCGTTCGACTGGAGGAGCGATCTTGAATTGAACAATAGTAAAGCGATCGAGTTAAAAGGGAGAAATCAAAAATGGTACAAACCATTCAAGCTCAAAATATTGATATGCGTTATGCGATCGATAACTTTGGGATTCGCTTCAATCGAGACGAAAATTTTTTCCGAGAGTGGCAAGACAATCTTCCCAATATTACCGATTTGCAGCAGCACCTTCTCGATCGAGTCCGAGAAGGATATTGCAATTTTAAGGGTTCGATACCTTTAAAATTTATGATTCGGCATTGATTATTTTCTCTTAGTATTGTACAATAAAATCGGAATTTCAAGGAAGTCATGCTGAAGTTAAATTACCGCTATCGCATCTATCCAGATTCCCACCAGCAAGAGCAATTTTTTGACTGGATGGAAACGTGCCGCAAAGCTTACAATTACGCTTTAGGGGAAATCAAGGATTGGTGTAATAGCCGTAAAAGTTTAGCTGACCGATGCTCTCTTGAAAAAGAATATATCATCCCGACAGATGCTCCGTTCCCAAGCGAAATCAACCAACTTAATAGTTTGCCGGAAGCGAAGAAAAACTTCCCTAAATTAAAAGAACCTCCATCGCAAGTTCTCCAGCAAGCCATCAAGCAATTGCATAAGGCATGGGAATTTTTCCGGGAACGGGGCTTTGGCTTTCCAAGATTCAAGAAATACGGACAGTTTAAATCATTACTGTTTCCTCAATTTAAAGAATCTCCCATAATGGGGTGGCATTTAAAGTTACCTAAAATCGGCTTGATTTCGATTAATCTACATCGACCGATACCAGAAGGATTCAAGGTCAAACAGGTTAGGATTATCCAAAAAGCCGATATTTGGTACGCTTCAATTAACCTTGAATCCGAGATTAGCATTCCCGATGCCGTACCGGAAGGACACGTTGTTGGAGTTGATGTCGGACTCGAAAAATTTCTCGCGACCAGTGATGGTAAACTCGTAAGAGCGCCTAAGTTTCTAGCAGAAATGCAGAGCAAGTTGAGATTACTGCAACGCAGATTAAGCAGGAGAAAAAAGCGTTCTAAGAACTACGAGAAAGCCAGAATTAAAGTTGCGAGACTGCACCATAAAATCGATAACACGCGCAAAAACTTTCACTACCAACAGGCCCACGCTCTATGCAATGAAGCGGATATTATCTTCATGGAAGATTTAGATTTCCGCATCAGTGCAAAAGGTTTTTTGGGCAAACAAATGCTTGATGCGGCTTTCGGTCAATTCCGAAGTATCGTCAAGTATATTTGCTGGAAACGAGGAAAATATTTTGCCGAAGTCGATAGTCGAGGAACGTCTCAAGAATGTCCTCAATGCGGGGAAGAAGTCAAAAAAGATTTGAGCGTTCGCGTGCATGAATGTCCTCATTGTAGTTTCACGACAGATCGCGATATTGCGAGTGGTTTAGTCATCCGAAATCGAGGCATTCAACTAATAAGTACTCCCGGACGGGGAGGAAAGAAAACTGTCTGTGCAGGCGATCTAGCGGGGACAGGTGAAAATCTGTCTAGCCAAGTGCCGAAATCCCGACAGCGGTGCGACCCCGGTGAATCGCATTCACCTAGCGGTCGAGGGATGCTGAGGTCTCTCTTGGTGCGCGTTCCTTTGCTGAGGAAACCTCAGCAGGGTCGCACCGCTCCTCAGCATATCCAATCGACCAAGAGGGAACGCGCACCAAGACAGGGAGTAACCAGAAATGCCCAGTCGTGAGATTGGGAAGCCTGCACCATAATCTTGGAGGTGGTGAAGGAGGATGTCACATGAGGTCTTACGAAT
>JBFRWJ010000501.1:0-3467 GCA_051439525.1 Spirulina sp.
GCGTACTGGTGGATTCGTCAGGGCATTACGCGAGCGATCGCCACCCAAAGCCGCACCATTCGCCTCCCGGTTCACATTACCGAGAAGCTGAATAAGATTAAAAAGGCACAGCGCAAGATTTCCCAAGAGAAAGGACGCACGGCAAAAACTGAGGATATTGCCAAGGAATTAGACATGACTCCCGATCAGGTGCGCGAAGTTCTCTTGCGGGTGCCGCGATCGGTTTCTTTGGAAATTAAGGTGGGTAAGGAGAAAGATACGGAGTTGGGGGATTTACTGGAAACAGAGGAAGCCTCTCCGGAAGATAATTTGATGCGGGAAGCCTTAATGCGGGAATTACAAAATTTGCTCTCGGATCTGACGGTGCGAGAACGAGAGGTGATTCAATTGCGTTATGGGTTAAAAACCGGAAGTCCTTACTCCCTCGCAGAAATCGGTCGCGCTTTAGAGTTATCTCGGGAGCGGGTGCGCCAAATTGAGGCGAAAGCCTTACAAAAGTTACGCCAACCCAAGCGCCGCAACCGCGTTCGGGATTATTTGGAAGCCATGAAATAAACCAACGTTGATGATAATCGTGGGGGCGTAAAACTGGGGATGTAAGTTTTACGTCCCCACGATGTTTTAGGTTTTTGGGAAGCGGGTAGCGAGAATCGAACTCGCAACTAAAGATTGGGAAGCTATATACCAAAACTAAAAAATTTTTTATTTAAAAGCGTTTGAGACTTTGTACACATTCATTTTGTAAATTTTGTACACATTTTGTACACTTTGCGAGTATGATGGACGAGAAGTCCAAATAAGGTGTTATTGCAATGTATTCAGAAGATCGGAAGTATTCAGAGCGAGGCATGGCCCGGTTAGAGAGCGCAAGTAACCGTCTGCGGGTTCGATTCCCACGGGAAATTTTTGGGGGAAAAGCGAAAGCACTTTCTCTCGCGATGGCAGATACAGAGGAAAATCGCATTATTGCACAACGTAAAGTGGACGCTATTAACGCCGATATTATTAACGAGTGCTTGGATTTAACACTCGAAAAGTACAAGCCAAAGGCTAAACAAGCGAGTCATCTTGAAAAGGTTAAAGAGCTTTATCCTGATATTTCTGTACGAGATTTATGGGAACAATATCTTGAATATAAAAAAACAAGCTGGAAAGAAACAACATTGCTTTATGCTATAAAACAAATCAATCCGATAATTCAAAAACTTCCAATTACATCACCGCATAAAGCCTTAGAGATTCGTCAATGGTTGCTCAGTAATACTACTGAAGGACAAACTAAAAGAGTTTTGATTCAAATTAATGCCGCATTTAATTGGGGATTAAAACACAAAAAACTTAAAGGAAAAAATCCTTTTGATGGTATGTCAAAAGAACTAAAACATAATTATGAAAAAGGAACAGAGCCTAACCCTTTCACAAAAGAAGAGAAAGAACGAGTCATCAACGCTTTTCGCAATCACAAGGGAAACTGGAATGGACGTGGTTATACAGGTTATAGTTACGAGTATTACACAAGTTTTGTGGAATTCCTTTTTATGAGTGGATGTCGTCCTAATGAGGCTGCCGGATTGCGATGGGGAAATATCAATAACAATTTATCACGTATTACTTTCAATGGTGGTATTGTAACTATGGCAGGCAAATTAATAGAAGTCAAAGGAAGTAAAAACAATAAACAGCGAATATTTCCTTGTAATAATAAATTGAGAAACCTTTTAGAAGGAATAAAACCAAACAATGTTTTATCTGAATCTCTTGTTTTTCCGTCTCCAACGGGGAAGGCTATAAACACAAACAATTTTAATAATAAGGCATGGAAAACTCTTGTATCACCAATCAAAAAAGGAACGACTCTCTATTGCTGTCGAGATACTTTTATCAGTCAACAGATTGATGATGGAATCCCACCTGCTCGTGTTGCACAATGGTGTGATACTTCTGTAGCAGTAATTGAGAAACATTACCTAGGAAAAATGACAGACAATATTCTCCCTTCTGAATAGCGATCGCGAACCGAACAACCAATCGTTGGGGTTATAGTCTGCTATACCCCTTTTTTGCCCTTAGAGCGGGTTGATGGAGTTAAATTACTTAAGGTAGGGTTTAACTCAGATATTGCACCCGATCAGACAAAATTCAAAATCCCGCTTATGTAACCAAGGAATAAGTAACTCGAATTGCTTCAAAAGAGAAAGTAAGAAAAGATGAGGAAATAGAAGAGTTAAGGCGAGTTGAGCATTAGCAGATCAATCCAAAAGTTCGGGTTCTCCTAAATCTAAATAAATCCAGTGAGCGAGAAGATAAGCAATTAAAGAAAGAATCAACCAACGGTATACTCCTAACAAAGTTTTTTGTCCAAAACGATGGAGGCTAAATTGATGTTTACTCGTTTTAAAAAATGCTTCAATTTGCCATCTTCACCCATGATAAATATATAGGGGGGATTATGCCCCGAAACGAGGGAGTGTTTTGAGAACGTACAAGACTATTATTACGAACGAAAAGAAAGCGAATTAGAGCAAAAACAACAAGCAATCGAACGGTTAGAGACTGCATATCAGATGGTTGCTTAGATTATTCAAACAATAGATAGAGGGGTCTTTTACCCTCTCTATTTTTAACTTCTCACATTTTCAAACCTTTTCATGTTGGGTATTCCATTAGGGATCGTGTATTATTTGTGTATGATAAAAGTGTACATTTTCTGTACACTTCAAAAATTTGTATTATACCAGTATTTTTATTGTAAGCCTTGAAAAATAAGGATTCTAGGAAGCGGGTAGAGGGAATCGAACCCTCGACAAGAGCTTGGGAAGCTTTCGTTTTACCACTAAACTATACCCGCATCGATCATCTTCCTATTATACATCTTTTTGACGATCGCGGGGACAACCCAGAAAAAATCTTGGCGATCGCCGGGGTTTTCTTAAACTATAGGGTGAATTCGGCAAATTCTCCCGCTCCATTTTTGTTTTCTGGGGGAGAAGTCAAGGAGAATTCAGAACTGTGCAAAATTTCGGTAAACACCAATTGTGGATTTTGTTGAAGAACATTTAACAGACTGATAAAATCCCGAATAATTTCCCGGGGCGTAGACATTTTTTCCGCACCGATCCGACTCATTGATTCTTGTTGAAACATATCAATTTGTTGCCGCGTCAGATTTTTTTGATAACCGTAATGGCTGGCGTGAAGTTCCGCTAAACGCTGCAGGAGTTGCGAAATTTCTTCTGGGGTTAAAGGTTCCAACGCGATCGCTGTCGAAAAACTATCTTGCAATCCATCTTGGAGAAAGCGACTTTTGGCCAAACGGGTGCGCCACGCTTCATCGCTATATAACCCCCGGCGCTTATCTTCAATTAATTGGGGGGTGCCGCAGACGACAATGCCCAAATGTTCCGCCTTTCCCTGCATGGTATCGTTGAACATGGCCAGCAAGCGATCGTAATTGCTTTGACGAGAAC
>JBFRWJ010000502.1:0-6773 GCA_051439525.1 Spirulina sp.
GATGTGTATAAGAGACAGAAGCAAGAGCGATCGATCTCGAACAAGCTCAAAAATTAGCAGAATTTTTTCAAGTCGATAAAACTGTATTTTTGTAACGCGATCGCAACTCATCCCAAGTATTCGGGAATGGGAAACGCGATCGCATTCCCTCAAATCAATCTGTAAATAAAATCGTAAATCCTTGCAATAAGATCGTATCCCTCAAAGAAATTCTACATGATTCTCCATATCTGAGGGTTCGAGTACCTCCCAAATCAAAATCAATCCTCTTACAATTTCACCAATTGAACGACTATTAGGATGACAATAAGCAATTCCATAATGCGTTAAACCTCGCTGATGAATTGCCAAAAAATCATCATCTTGGGTAAAGATTACACGCTTTTGAGAAATTGCAAACGCTAACTGTTCTGAATCGGTTGCGCCTAAAAGTTCGGCCTCTGGTGTCGTTGTAACATCAATATTCCGTCGCCTCAAACCTTCTGCAACTGCTCGTTCTACCTGCTCGTCCAAGTGAAAGCTAATTTTTTCCAATATTCCCTCTCCTTAATTTTTCTTGTACTTTAGAAGGGATTTTTGCTTGCAACTCTCGTACAAAACGTTCGCTTTCTTGAATGTGCTGTCGAATCTCTTCAAAATTATCATGGTAATAAACCAGTGCAGCATATACATCCGCTAGAGAAATTGTAGGATGTCGCGACACGATTTCATCTGGGGAAAGACCCATTTGTTCGTGCCAAATGACAACATCTTGAACTCTAATCCGATGTCCAGCAATGCAAGGTTTCCCACCACAAATCTCCGGATCGATTTTAATATGTTCTGCAATTACTGCTGTCATTTATAAAATTCCCTCAATCGTTAGTAATGATTTGTAGAAATGCAATCTGATTTTTTCGATCTTAAATTTCATTATACCTTCAAACAAGCAATGCGATCGCGCCGCCTTTCATTTCTCGCAAAAGTATGGGATACCGATGAGACAGCCATTGTTCGCCAAACTCCAACAGGAATAGAGAGATTTTGAGGAAAAGCGATCGCGCTGCCACTGTCCGCGTTAAACTAAAAAGCTGAATTAGCTGAAATTGAAAAGCAACAGGAGCAGGAAGTTAAAACGATTTTGAAGGAAAGCGATCGCCTTGAAAATTGTTCATTGATTAAAATTTTTGACCTTGTACGACCTGTTTCATCGTTGTCAAACTTTCTAAACCGATGGGGCCGCGTCGCTGGCCTTTTTGATTGGAAATGCCCAAAAATACCGCATTGCTATGGGGAGGATAGCGATAAAAACGCGGAGACGCATTAAGATAAATCAAAGCACTATTGACCCCCCGGGCAAACTGTTGACTTTCCGTATAAGATTCCGTCACCAAACAATCGGCATGACCGCTACTATAGCGATTGATCCAAGCGATCGCTTCCTCGATGTCGTCTACAACTTTAAAAGCCACAATCTTTTTTAGGTAAGCACTGCCCCATTCTCGCTCTTCAGCTAACTTTAACTCCTCGGGAAACGCCCCGCAGAATTCGCGATCGCCCCGCAAATCAAACCCTTTTTCCTGCAAACTCGCAAACAAACGCATCCAAGAGGAAAAATTGCTCACGCGACAAATGAGAACTTTTTCGATCGCATTCACGGGATCCGGTTGGCTGGCATGAGAGTCCAAAATCATTTCCCGTACCACATCCAAATCGCTACTGGGGGAACAATATAAGTAACAATTGCCGATGGCAGCCGGCAAAACCGGGACGGTAGACCACTGGGACACCTTCTGCACGAGACTGCTGCGACCATAGGCGATCGCGAGATCGATCTCGTGATTTTGCGTTACCAATTCTTGAATGGAAGACCCTTGTTCGGCGGGAATCACTTCCACGCTACCCGATGGTAATTTACTCTTGGCAATTGCCCCTTGCAATACTCCCGCAATGGCCGCATTGGTATGACTGGCCTCGCTACTGCCGCGTAAAATGAGCGCATTGCCAGTTTTCCAACAAAATCCCGCCGCGATCGCCCCCAATTCGGGAAAAGCTTCATAAATGAGAGCGATCGTCCCCAAAGGCACGAACTGACAGTAAGTTTGGGAAGATTCGACCAAATGGGAAGCGTTTCTGATTTGTAAAATCGGATCCGCGAGATCCGCCAGTCGCTGCAGAATTTGGATGGCTTTGTGCAGGCGTTCGGGGGTTAATTTCAACCACTCTCGCAGACTTTCGGGAATGGCCATATCTCGAGAGGTTTCTAAATCCAAGGTATTCGCTTCGAGAATTGCTTCTCGGGCAACCTCGAGATCTCGGGCGAGGTTGGCAATGGCTAGATTGCGCTCCACTCCTAGGGTGACAGGCAATTGCCGCGAAGCGCGATCGGCTTGTCGGACGATGTGGGAGAGGAGTGTTTGGGAGTCGTTATCTTCTCGGATCATCTCGCATCAGAGGGGTCAACGTCGATAGGAAAGCCAAATCGCAAAAGCGGGACTTGCCAACAATACCACTAAGATGGGCAAAAAAACGTGAGAGAATCCCGGCCATATTAACAATCCTCCCACGATTAAAATGAATAAGGCGAAAATTCCCAAGATGGAAATGTAATGATTCCACAGGGAAGGTTGCACCTCAAGCCAACGGTGTCCCGTCCATCGCCATCGCTTAGAAGGATAGGTCGTCGATAATTTTTCGATCGCACGACCGCTTTCTTCAACCACAAAAATTTGCTGGCAGCGATCGCAGCCAAAGGCATCCGTAAGTAAAATCGGTTTGAGGGTACCCCGCCGCCGACAAGGACAGGGATACTCGTTGCTTAAATCGATCTTGGGCGGTTTTTTGATCTGCACGACAAGACATTCGATAAACGGGCAAGGCAAAAAAAGCGTTCGGGGATTCGCTGCCATCGCGATTCCACGCGATCGCCATTAACTCCCTATCTTATTGAAATCTTTATTGAATTTCGACTCCGAGCCCGTTTTTGAGGGCAAATTTTTGGAGTCGAGGCGATCCCAAAATCCCCTCATTTTTTTGTAAAATTATTGTTTCTTTCGCCCTTTATTCTTCCCGGAAATGACTTCAACACCGAATTCTCGGACAATCGAGCTCGCCCCGAGCTACACTTTACCTTTGGTCTTGGTGGCGGGATCCCTGCCTTTTCTGTTCTGGCTGCCTTGGGTGGGTGGCGCGATCGCGCTTTTCGGCTTATTTCTCCTGTTCCAAGCCGCAACCCTGCGCTTGCGCTTTACCGAAACCGCCTTGGATGTCTATCGGGGGGAAAAACAATTGCGCCATTTTCCCTATCAAGATTGGCAGAACTGGCGGGTCTATTGGCAGCCGATTCCCATTTTGTTTTATTTTAAAGAAGTTAAAAGCATTCA
Organism: Spirulina sp.; assembly: GCA_051439525.1. Taxonomy (GTDB): domain Bacteria; phylum Cyanobacteriota; class Cyanobacteriia; order Cyanobacteriales; family Spirulinaceae; genus CCY15215. The sequence continues at coordinate 3,363 of JBFRWJ010000502.1, forward strand.
TTTTCTTCCCGTTCTGTTCGATCCTCGGACTTTGAACGCTTGCTTAGAGCCTTTACCTCGCATTTAATTGATGAATTCAGACGAAACCTCTATTCCCGAAGAATCTAGCAACTGGCCGGCTGAAAATTCCTCAGAGGAAGAGAAGCGACAACCCCTTCCCGAATTAAAGACTTTGGGACATTCTTCTGCCCCGTCCCCAGGGGTTTCTTCGGATGCTCCCGAGTCGGAAGTCTCCCAAGAGGAAACCCCTTCAGCAGAAGCCTTACCCCCTTTGCCCGATCTTGCCGCTTCCTCGTCCGAACCGTCAGCAACTCAATCGAAAGACTCCCCAAGGATTGAGAAGCTCGAGCAGGGGGAAGAATCTACTTCTTCGGAAGACTTGCCAAGGATTGAAAAGGTCGAGAATGGGGAAGAATCTACTTCTTCGGGAGACCTCCCAAAAATTGAGAAGGTCGAGAAGGGGGAAGAATCCACTTCTTTTGAGGGGGTTGAAGAAGAAACAATCCCCCCCGAGGCAGAAAATCCGGAAAATCTGCGAGAAAAAGCAACCCTACAAACCAGTATTACCGATTTAGAACGGCGCAAGGCAGAACTCGAAGCCGAGGTGAACGCCCTCGCAGCCCAACGAGAACGTTTAATTGCCTCGGAAACCACCGCCGTGCAAGACGCGATCGCGCGCATGATTTTGAGTGGAACAAAAGAACTCGAAGAACGGCGAGAGCGCTTGCAAGCCGAGCTCGACAAACTGGAAAAACGGCGCGATCGCGTGCGAGAAGAAATGAGCCAGAGTTTTTCTGGGGTCTCCCAAGATATTGCCATTCGCGTTCAGAGTTTCAAAAATTATCTGGTGGGAAGCCTGCAAGAGTTAGCCGCAACAGCAGAACAACTGGACTTACCGGAAGCTCGCCCTCCCCGAGAGCCAAAACGAGAAGGGCGATCGGAACGCAGGACACCGGAGGAAGCCCCCAGCCCCAAATTTGCCAAACAAGGCTTTAAAGAACAGCAACGACAAGTAAACGGCATTCTCGATCGCTATCGCACTCGTCCGGATTATTACGGTCCTCCCTGGCAGTTGCGGCGAACCTTTGAACCCATTCATGCCGAACGAGTGCAGCAGTGGTTTTTTAAACAAGGGGGACGCGGAACCGTGCGATCGATGGGCAGTCGCCTGCAAAATATTCTCATTGCTTCGGCGGCGATTTCCGTCCTGCGGCATCTCTATGACGATCGCCTGCGGGTGTTAGTCCTTGCCAATACCCCCGAACGCTTGGGAGAATGGCGCAGGGGTTTGCAGGACTGCTTGGGCATCTCTCGCAGCGATTTTGGACTCAATCGGGGCATTAGTTTGTTTGAGGCACCGGAAGCCCTCGTGCAAAAAGCCGATCGCTTTGTTGAAGAAAAGCAACTTCCCCTGATTGTCATGGATGAAACTGAAGATCTAGTGAACTTGTCGCTGTTGCAATTCCCCTTATGGCTGGCATTTGCCCCGGATCCCACCCAAGTTTCCAGCTATGGTTATTCCTTTTAGTTTTGTGTCGAGGGAATAGGATTAGCGATCGCGTCCCTTAGAATTAAATTAGATTCGCAGTTAACATTCCTTCTTGCCGCAAAATTGGAGAAGCAAGATCGCCATAGCGGTCTTGTCATGTTGTATTGTGAATTGACTGCCAATCTTCTGCGTTTTCTCGCGGTCATACTTTTGTACTCTCAACAAATCTTCAAGAGGCAAGGTTGCACCGTTTTGATTAAGAATTGATGCCGATCGCGTTGGCAGGTTTGTTCGCTCAAAATGGATTGGATAAAACTGAATTAAGACCATTTTTTTTTGAATTGGGGAGTTTTTCAATGGCTTGGACGATCTGCGGATTTTTTGTCTTGACTGCTTATTTACTGGGATCGCTCCCGACGGGATATTTAATGACGAAATCCCTCAAAGGCATCGATATTCGCGAGTACGGTTCCGGTTCTACAGGAGCAACAAATGTATTGCGAACCGTGGGGAAAGAAGCGGCGATCGCAGTGCTGGCGATCGATATTCTCAAGGGGGCGATCGCGTTGCTTTTCGTCCGCGCATTTTATGGGATAACGGGAAGCGATATCCTACCTTTAAATTGGCAACCTTGGTTGATTACTTTAGTAGGGATTTTTGTGATTCTCGGTCACAGCAAACCGGTTTGGTTACAATTTAAGGGCGGCAAATCTGTCGCGACCAGTTTGGGCGTTTTATTGGTGATGAATCCTTGGGTTGCTTTGGGAACGGTGGCAGTTTTTGGGTTGGTTTTCGCAATGCGACGCATTGTTTCTTTGGGTTCGATTTCGGGGGCAATTGCCGTCAATCTTTTGATGGTATTGCTGCATCAACCTTTACCCTATTGTTTGTTCGCTGCTCTAGCCGGATTTTACGTGATTTTGCGCCATCGCAGCAACATCGAACGCTTGTTGGCGGGTAACGAACCCGCGATCGGCAAACAACTTTAAACAATTCAACAGGTTGGTTGGATAGCGGTCGAGGGATGCTGAGGTTTCCTCAGCATATCCAATCGACCAAGAGAGGCTGAATGCGATTCAGCATCCCCCAACCTCAAAATTCACAATTTACCAGAAAAAATGGGGGCGATCTCACTGCGGATCGCCCCTAAAATTAGGGTTGAATGTTTAAGTTCCAATCATAATTGATATAGCGGATTTTATATTCTCCAGCTTCTAAGTATTCGCGATCTTCATTACTAACATATTTGCTGATAAAATTTAAAGTGGCGCGTTGTTTTGCACTACCTGTAAATTTGCCTTCTTCCACTGCATAATCTGTCTCCCAATCGCGACCAAACCAATCAAAAATAGCAGAAAGTGAAACCGTATTATTCTCGCGATCGATTTGCAGTCCGTGAGGGCTGTCAATCCAGCGTTGGGTTTGTTCTTCCAGTTGTTCTTCTAATTTTTCTCCTGTATAGGGTTCGTTTCTGAGAATGGGGCAACTAATTGAAGCACAATTAATAGCAGCATGAATCCTCGGTTCGTTATAATTGGGACGCAGGGTTTTATGTTCGATATTATCTAAAGTTTTGGAGTCTTCGACAATTTTAAAGCGGCGAACTTTCCAAACGCCCAAAATATCTTTAATACTTCCTTTTAAGGGGTCTTGATCGATAATCGACTGTAAAGTAAAGGAATTATACGCATTCACCCAAAAAGCAATTTGTTCTTTGTCGTTCCAAGAATCATAAGTTTCTTGGGAAACTAAAGCGAGAGATTGATTGAAGCGATCTAATTTTTGACGGTTGAGCTGTAGTTCTTTATAATCGACAAAACCATCTGCATCGACGTAGGTTTTGAGAACGTCGGCATATTCGTTATAGGTAAAGTTAAAGTTTTGCGATCGCGTTTCTTCGATCGTCTCATCGGGGGTTGCAG
>JBFRWJ010000503.1:0-16688 GCA_051439525.1 Spirulina sp.
AGCAGGTACATTCAAACCCAAGTTTAATGGCTTGAAGTAAGGCTTGAGCCGTGTGATGGGAGACTGTCAAGCACGGTTCTTAGGGGAGGAGCGGGAAGCGATTCCCAAACCTTACCCGATAGAAACCTACGAATGCGTGCCAGTTTGTAGCCCTTTCGTTAGCAATTAAACATCTGTAAAGAGTTAAGGAAGTGTTGCTAGCCGAACAAGCCCAGATAACATTGACGAGGCAAACTTTACCCTGTCTTGGTGCGCGTTCCCTCTTGGTCGATTGGATATGCTGAGGAGACCTCAGCATCCCTCGACCGCTTGGCGAATGCGATTCGCCGGGGTCGCACCGCTTTTCAGGAGATAACTCATGCGAGTTTTTGTATTGGATCAAAACAAGAAACCGTTAAACCCAACTCATCCCGCCAGAGCGCGAAAATTGCTCAAATCGGAACGTGCTAAGGTGTTTAAACAGTTTCCATTCACCATTATTCTACAAGATGTAGAAGGAGGAGAAACTAACGATTGTCAATTAAAGATCGATCCCGGCTCGAAAACAACAGGACTCGCAATTCTGCATCCCCCCTATCCCCCCTTGGTAAGGGGGGAACTGAAGGGGGGATGGGGTGCGGAACTAACCCATCGCGGACAAAAAATTCGCGATAGTTTAACTTCACGAAGACAGTTAAGAAGGGGACGACGTAGCCGAAAAACTCGGTATAGAAAACCCAGATTTCTTAACAGAAAACGTCCTGAAGGCTGGCTTGCTCCCAGTCTCATGTCGCGGGTTCACAATATCCTTACTTGGGTCAATCGGCTCTGTCAAATTTGTCCCATATCGGGGATTTCTCAAGAGTTAGTTCGTTTTGATACTCAAAAATTGCAAAATCCTGAAATTTCCGCTACTGAATATCAGCAAGGGGAATTGTTCGGGTACGAAGTACGAGAATACTTGCTCGAAAAGTGGAACAGAAAATGTGCTTATTGTAGTGCAGAAAATGTTCCATTAGAAGTCGAACATATTAAGCCCAAGTCCAAAGGCGGGAGCAATCGAGTCAGCAATCTAACTCTAGCTTGCCATCCTTGCAATCAAACCAAAGGAAATCAAGAAATTGAGCAGTTCTTGTCGGAAAAACCCAACATTCTCAAACGAATATTAGGGCAAGCCGAAAAACCGTTAGCGGATAGTGCTGCGGTAAATTCGACTCGATGGAAGCTGTATGAGAAATTAAAGAGAACTGGCTTATCTGTCGAGGTCGGAACGGGAGGATTGACCAAATTCAACCGCACTTGTCAAAACTTCCCTAAGACCCATTGGCTTGATGCGGCTTGTGTCGGGAAGTCAACCCCAGAACAGTTATTTGTTGAAGTCAAAAAACCGCTTTTAATTGCCGCTAAAGGTCACGGAACGAGACAGCGATGCCGTCCCGACAAATACGGATTTCCCAAAGCCCACGCACCTAAAGCTAAATATTTTCAAGGTTTCCAAACTGGCGATATTGTCAAAGCCTCAATTCCTAAAGGGAAATATTCAGGTAATTATGTCGGTCGCATTGCAATTCGATTCCGTCCTTCTTTTCGACTTTCAACAGAGGGGAGGAAACCTTTTGACGTTCATCCTAAATACTTGCAAACCATTCATTATGCAGACGGATATGAATATGCCTTTAATGTACGGACGTAGCACTGCTAAGTCCCTACCGCTCGGTTTTTATATGGGTCGCGATTCCTCGGCGTTTTGGGGAATTTTCTTCAGAGCTAGAAACGCAAATTCAGGGGGTATCTGTGGAACAAGCAGAAAATTTGTGCGAGGCAATTTTCGATTTTCAATCCGATCGCGATTTGTGGCGCTGGTTGCAAGAAAATACGACTGGACAAGGAGATCGCGAACTCGAAGAGAATTAAACATCAAGTCGCTTCTGGGTTAAGGAGGGTTGGGAATCTTTCCTTGTGGCGAATGCGATCGAAGTCTGAATCGGTTTTTGCCATTTCTCGATACTCCTCGGGTTCTAATTCTATCGCTTTCTTTAAGTTTTCGAGAGCGAGTTCGCTATTTTCTTGTAAAGCATAACAACAAGACTTATTGTAAAAGGCTGAAGCGTAATCGGGTTGGATTTCGATGGCTTTATTGTAACTGGCGATCGCTTCTTCATACCGTCCCAAGGACATCAAGGGAATGCCTCGAATATCCCATGCTTCATATTTATCGGGTTGGAGTGCGATGGCTTTATCCAAAAAGGCGATCGCTTCTCGATTGAGTCCCAATCGTCTGAAAGTAATCCCTCGACGATATAAGACTTCACTGTACTCTGCTTTGACTTCTGGGTATCTCTCGAGATTGGCGATCGCTTCTTCTTTTCGTCCTAGTTTCTGTAAAGTAATATCGCGACTATCCCATGCCTCGTATCGATCGGGTTGAATTGCTATGGCGCGATCGAAACTGGCAATTGCTTCTTCATATCTCTCTAGTTTCTTGAGAGTAAGTCCTCGCTGATGCCATGTTTCGTATCGATCGGGTTGGATTTCTAGGGATCGATCGTAACTGGCGATTGTTTTTTCATACCCTTCTAATCGATTGAGAATAAATCCTCGACGATACCCGGCTTGAGGGTTATTGGGTTGGATTTCTAGGGCTCTATCGAAAGAAGCGATCGCTTCTTGGTATCGTCCTATCTTGTCGAGAGCAATGCCGCGATTCTTCCAGACTTCATCCCCATCGGGTTCAATTTTTAGGGCGCGATCGAAAGAAGCGATCGCCTTTTTGTAGTTTCCTAATTTTCCGAGAGTAATACCTCGGCTATTCCAGGCTCGAGGGTAATCTGGATTGAATTCTAAGGCGCGATCGTAACTGGCGATCGCTTCTTTGTACCGTTTTAATGTTCTGAGAACATTGCCGCGATTGTACCATATTTCGCAATCATCGGGTTGAATTGCGATCGCTCTATCGTAACTTGCGATCGCTTCTTCATATTGTTCTGATTTCACTAAAGTCAATGCTTGCTCGAACCATGTTTTGTGGGAATCCGCTCGTTCCTCGTTCATCGTCTTTTAAAAGCCAAGAAAGCAATATCTCAATCGTACTATGTAGTGCAGTGCTATTGCTTATTTTGCTTCTGGGTTAAGGATGGTTTGGAATCTGTCATCGCTGCGAATGCGATCGAAGTCTGAATCGGTTTTCGCCAATTCTCGATATTTTTCAGGTTCTAACTCTATTGCTTTCTGTAAGTTTTCGAGAGTGAGTTTGATATTTTCTTGTAAAGCATAACAGCAAGACTTATTGTAAAATGCTGAAGGGTCATCTGGTTTGAATTCGATGGCTTTATCGTAACTGGCGATCGCTTCTTCCTTCCTGCCTAAATTAGATAGAGCAATGCCTCGATTATTCCAAGCGTCATGCTTATCTGGTTTGAATTCGATGGCTTTATCGTAACTGGCGATCGCTTCTTCCTTCCTGCCTAAATTTCCGAGAGCATTGCCTCGACTATACCATGCTTCATGCAAATCTGGTTTGATTTCTATCGCTCTATCGTAACTGGCGATCGCTTCTTCCTTCCTGCCTAAATTAGATAGAGTAACCCCTAGATTATACCAGGCTTCATGGTCATCTGGTTTGATTTCTATAGCTTTATCGTAACTGGCGATCGCTTCTTCGTACCTTCCTAAATCATCTAGAACAACCCCTCGATTATTCCAAGATTCAGGCTTATCTGGTTTGAATTCTATAGCTTTATTGTAACTGGCGAGTGCTTGTTCATATTGTCCTAAATTATTGAAAAAATTACCAAGATCCCAAAGAAATACACGAAGACTAAATTCCGGATCGGTTACGCACAAACATTTTTTGGCTTGCTCATTTGCCATTCTCAACCAATTCAGCTTTTCCCGTTCGTTACAGAACTTAGATTTATAGAACAAAGCTGCATATTTTGCCAAACCCTGTAATGAGTTGAGAATATCAGCATTTTGTAAACAAATTCGTAACGAGTTATCAATCTGCTCTCGAGAAAAGTCAAATAATTCTAAAAACTTGTAATCTATTTTATCTTTTCCTAAAATCACCCAGCCCCTAGAAATAATTGGATTAACTATATCTAAAAAGTCCTTTTTTGATTCTTTAACGCATAGATAATGCCCCGAATCAAGCTCTGCTAAAATTATCAAAACAGGAGTTCTTGCAACATAATCTTGTTCGAGATAACGAGACTCAAAAAGATGGGATAAAAACTTCACTTGATAATCATCTCGATCGCTATGGAGAAGATAATAAATAAACTCCGATATATTGTCTCGCCAAGCCGAATTTTTATACTTCTCTACCGGATGGCGATCTGCGGGAACTTCCCGATCTGCCTGTTGTTGAAAATAATCTGCCAAATGGGCGTTAATTTGCTCAAATAAATCGCGATTTTCGAGATATAAAGACTCCCGAAAAGTATCCCGCGCCACATCATCCAAACTCCAGCGACGTTGGGCATATTTCACAAACCCTCGCCCCTTCAACCAGTCAAACCAATCTCGCTCTTTTTCTCCTTCCTTTGACTCCCCTTGAAACTTTGAGCGATCGCGAAGAAGATAGTTTAATAAAGGGCGATCGAACCAACGACAACAAGCCGCCAATTGAGCCGCCAACTTTTCCCGCTTGTCCAATCCTTGTAATAATAGCGCCTCGACTTCGCGATCGATTGCCGAGAAATCGAGAGATTTGTCCTGTTCTACCCATTCTCGAACCTTATTGAGAGAATAAGGTAAACCCTTCGTAGAATGAGCAATCTTTTCCACATCAGACGAGGCGATAATCTCAATATCTTTTAAATATGCCGCCGTTTGCTCTCCATCAAAACACGCCAAAGACCGTTCGTAAATCGCATTTTTATCCTGTTGGAGCTTTCGCCAAGGTTCGCGATCTAAAAGATTGCGCCGCCCCGCGATTAAGAGTTTAATATTAGTCTGGGTTAAATTCGTCCGCGATAGCAAATATAATAACCAAGTATCGATTTCCGGCGGTGCTTGTTCGTAGGTATCCAAAACCAAAACAACGGGACGCTTTCTCCCCTGCAAACCCGTCACAAACGCCTCCGTTAACTTGGGTAACGGTTTCAGCATTAACTCTTGTAAATCCCGCTTCTGTTTCGTTGCGCGATGCTGCTCTAAAAAATCTTTCCAGCGATCTGCCTCATTGAGCATCATTTTCGCACCCTCAACAATGCGATCGCCAGCTTTTTCAGCAACAGTAGAACTCACCTCCTCCGGAATTCCCCCAAATAACCCTGCCACTCTCACCCCATTGCGAAGCAAACCTTTCACGAGATTGGTTTGTTCTTCCGTTACTTTCGGCTTATTGGGTAGGGGTTGCGATTCTAATTGATGGATCGTCTGATAATAGAGTTTGTACAGAGACAAAAACGGATCTTTTCCTTGTAATAAGTCGCGCTGCCAAAACTTCGGCTCTAACTGCTTGTACAATTGATTCATCAAGGAAATCGGGTCAGAAATTTCCACATCCAACCCCATCGAAATAAAATTAAACGACTCCTCCGCAAAATCTGCCTGTTTGCTGCATTCTCGCCTCAACTTATCCTTAAGCGTCGTTTTCCCCACCCCACCCACTCCCCAAATTTGGAACAGGGTTGGACTATTTTCCGGGTTATTTAACGCCGATGCGAAAGCAGCTTGCAACTCCTCAGCACACTTGCGAGAAATATAGATAGGCTGGCGAGACATGAGAGAGAGTTAAAAGTAAAGTTCTCCTCAATTGTAGCGCGATCGCCTGCTGAAGAATAGGGCAGATCATGGCGATCGATATCCGACCAAGATAGTACAATAAAACCTAGACTCGATTGCCAAGCCCCAATGATCGATCGCGATCGCTTATTTAAAGAACTTATTTCGACTTTTTTCTGGGAATTTATCGAACTCTTTTTACCCGAAGTGCTGGAATACGTAGAACGAGACGAACCCATCTGTTTACGAGAGAAAGTGTTTGCCGATGTCACTACGGGGGAAAAGAAAAAGATTGACCTTAAATTTTCAAATTTTACAATTATTGTTGTCATCGAGTAACATTTTGTAACGATCTAGGGTTTTCGCAGCTAAGGTAAATCAGAATGAGCTTAACCGAAAAATAACAACCTTAAGGAGCAATTGCATGGCACTCAAGACTAAACTCGATGGCATCGAACTGGCAGATTTAAATACACCAGCAGATGCCTCTCGAGAAGACGTGGTTAAGGAAGGAGTGAGCTGGCTGGAAAAACAAATGGCATCTCTCAAAGCTCGATTAGAAGAAGAGAGAGCCAACGGGCTTCCGAGTTTACAAGAGTTAGAGAAACAACTGAGTCGCGCTCAAAAGAAAGCGGAAAAACTCCAAACTAAAATTCAGAAAGCAAAGTTGCTGGCTAAACTTAGAAAAAAAGAAATTGCTGACTGGAAACAATGGTACGAAGGCGTTCCTTCTATTGATAAATCCCAAGAACGTGCCAAATTACAAGCGGAAACATTATGGAGATTAGAAGCGATCGCCAACCAAGAGAAGAAAATCGGTCGCCTTGAAACAGAAGAACGCGAGGCTTTAACGAAAGTGGTAGCGCTGGAAGAAAAAATCGAAGCCATTCAAGCAGGAGCATACGATATCCCTCTGGAAGAAGATCCGCGTCTCTTAGAATTGCAAGCTGCGATTCAACGGATCAAAGCGCTGGGTTAATCCCCATTTTTAATTGATAATTTTGAATTGATTTGAGTCCCATGGTACAACTAACCGAACTGAAAAATACGCTGATAACCAGTTTTAAAAATGGTAAGGGCTTTCCCAGGGATTTGGGTTTTATGAATCCGAGTTTGGGGAATTTTTTAACAAGTCTCAATTTTAGCCAGAGCAAACTGAATATTTCTCAACCCGATGAGACGAGTCTGGCACTCGCAATTAGTAACATCGCCAGCTTATCCCTAGAAGGAATATTGAGCGGCGAACTGGCATTAAACGATCTGTCCGTTACCCTGCGGCAAGAGGAAGCCGATCGCTTGGCAGTAGATTTGAGTTTTGGGGGCAGTTTTGTCAGAACCTCGACGCAGAAAACCTTTGGGCTGCAAGCAGAATTCAAGGATAATGATGGAGATACGGGGGATGTTCTGGCTTTGACCCTCGATACGGAAGGATTGCCGCAATTGGTGGATATGGCTCAATGGGTCGGTATCGGGAGTTTTACAAGCGATCTAACGAGCTTGGGGTTTGAGTTGCCCACCATTACAGGAGTGAATTTTAGGATCGATCTCGCCACTAAAAAGATCGCCTCTGCGATCGCCGAGGGAAGCCTCACTCTTGCGAATTGCGGGCTGGATGCGACGGTAACCTTCGATCCCGATGCCACCCTCGCACTGCAAATTGCCGAGGGGGAAGATTTAACCTTGACAGAGGCGATCGCCGCCTTGGGGTTGAGTGCGGCCGATCTCCCCAATATTGCCCTAGATGAATTTGCCTTAACCGCGCAACCCAGCGAGAAAACCTACACCACCCAAGCTACCCTCGCCAATGATTGGTCGGTGGACGTGGGAGGAAGTACCTTGGCATTAACGGCGGTAGAAGCGGAGATAACCTCGACAAAGGGAGAAAAAGCCTTTTCCCTCAATGGAACCCTCCAGATTGGCAATGCCACCTTAATGGTGACGGCCACGCGGGATAGTGGAGATGCGCCCCTAACATTGCTCTGCGATCTCGAAGATGGGGATACCATCGAACTCAGCAGCGCGATCGAGCAATTGGTGGGAACCGTGACGATCCTGCCGGTGGATTTACCGGATTTCGTCCTGACAGAAATCAAATTCTCGATCGCGCCGAAAACGGGAGAATATTCTTTCTTGGCAGAATCCGATGACTTGTGGGGTTTGGATATTGGGGAAACGGGTTTGGATCTCGATGACGTTACCCTGCAACTGGATCGCACCATTACCGCCAAGGGGACTAAGGCAACAACAGGGAAGATCGCCGGCACATTGGAAATTGCGATGGTAGAATGCCGTTGCGAATATGCCTTTCCCGGTGAATTCGTGCTGGGGGGCGCAATACCGCCCTTCGATATTTCGCCGATTTTGCAGGATTTAGGGGGCACCGATGCCCTGAAAGATCTGCCCGTCCCCCTGAGTATCCTGTCGGTGCAATGCGATGGGGGAACCTTGGCGATCGCGCCCCAATCCAAAACCCTGTCCATCAGTGCCGCCTCACAATTCGGCATCACAGAACTCAATCTCAGTCGCGACGCATCGGGTTGGGTGTTTGTCGTGGGATTTGCACCCCCGACGAGTTGGAAATTTTCCAGTATTGACGAGAGTTTAAGCGTGCTGGATGGCTTGAACTTCAGCGAAACCGCCCTGATTCTCGCTTCCAACGCCGATAAATCCCTTGCCCTCAAAGCGATCGACGTTCCCGAGAGCGGGGCGGCAGTCATTCGGGGTTTCAACTTTTTTGCCAGCCTCGAGATGACGGGGACGGGAGTGGATAGCCTGCTGGGGCTAGAAACATTGACAGTCTATGCGGCGATCGGCGGTAACCCCTCCGATCTGGTCATTGAGGCGATGATTGATGGGGAATTCGACCTCGGGAACGGGGTTCTCTTCGGTGACCTTAAACTGCGCCTGCAACCCGCCCCCAGTAATTTTGCCCTGTCCCTGCTGGGGACGGTGACTGCCGAACTGGATGGGAGTCTGTTGCGCTTTGTCGGCGGAATGAGCGTTACCCCCCGCAGCGCCCTCTTCCAAGCCACGATGGAGGGGTTGTGGCAAGATCCCTTCGATACCCGGAATGTGGCGATCGCCAACGTCGCCCTAGAATTGGGGGTATCTCTGCCCTCCCCACTGCCGAGTATTGGTTTAGCCGGAACATTACAGGTGGGTGACTTTGCGGGAGTCGTTGCCGTTAAATTTGCCGGCGATCGCAGCATGTTAGCGATCGCCTTCAATCAGTTGTATCTGATGGATGTCATTCGCACCTTCTGCGGTGCGAGCATCGCCCGCGCCATTCCCGCCGCCCTCGCTCAAACCGTTCTCGATCTTGGCTTTGAAGATGTCAATATTTACATCGTGCCCCAACCCACCACCATTGGCACCCTCACCTTCGAGCAGGGCTTTTACTTGGGCGGAACCCTTGTTTTTTCGGGCTGGCGCGCGACGGCATCCCTCTCCATTGACTATCTAGCCGGCACGGAACTCAGCGCCGAACTGGATCCCATCGATATTGGCGGCATCTTTAAACTCACCGGTGCCCAGGGGGAAACCAAAGCATCTCTCTACTTCAAACTCTCCCCCACCAGCGTCCCCGCTCTCAAGGTCTCCTGCGCAGTGGAATTGCTCGGACTCAAGAGCGAAACCTACATTGAATTTACCGATAGCGGCTTCTATTTCCTCAGTCAAGGCAGTATTTTCGGACTCTTTAATACCAGCTTGGAAGTTAGCGGCACCGACTTTACGAATGGGGGTTCCTATTGGATTAAGGCAACCATGCAAAACGATCTGATGGAATACCTGCGGGACAATGCCACGAAAGCCATCCAAAAAGCTGCCGATAGTGCCACGGCTGAATTAACTGCCGCTCAAAACGACATCAATACTGCCAAGCGTGAAGTCGAAAAACTGTCTCAAGAGATTGCCGATATGCGCGCCACGATTCAAGCCGAACGCGATCGCGATACTGCCGCCCTCGAAGCTGCCCGAGCCGATGTCACCAAAGCCCGGAATGACGTTAATTCCCTGATGAGTGAGATCGAGTCCATGCGCAAACAGGTACAAAAGGAGCGCGATGAAACCAGTAAAGATTTCACCAATGCCAGTAATGCTGTCTCTCAAGCCCAAGCAGAGGTGAATTCCATTCAAAAAGACATTAACAGCACGAACGATCGCATCGCTCAACTCAAGAGCGATATCGACAATAAACGCCGTTGGTTCGAAAGCTCGCAATGGTATGAAAAAACCTATCGTTGGGCTGAATATTCCGCCTATGCCGCCGCTAAAGGAACCGAAATCGGTGCGCTCTATACCAAAATTGGGGGGTTAGAAACCGCCAAAGTCACCGCCAATGGCGTTTTGGAAGCAGCGAAACAGGTCTTGCGGGGCATTGAAGCCAGTCTTGATGACTTCCCCATCGATTCGGATCCGCGCATCTTGACCTTATTTACGGCGAAGGAAACGGCAAATGCGACCTTAGTCGCTGCGGAGAAAACGGTGGAGTTAATCGTACAATCGATCCAAACCACTCCGATGGAACTCGATCCGCGCCTCAGTTCGCTCTATCTGTCAAAAGAGACGGCAGAAGCCGGACTCGATGCCGCTTATTTATTCTTGGAAGGCTTGAAAAAATCGATTGGCGCAGTGGCTGATGTGGGTACATTTATTGCAGAGGCAGGTCTTGGCGGTCTGCTGGATGTAAAATCGGCAATGTTTGAGGGCAGTCTCCAAGCCACTTCTGGCGGGTCTGTTTCCCTACAATTGTCGGTTTCCTTTATGCAGGGTCAACCCCAATCCTTAACTTTGGCATTTAACTTCCAGAGTCCCCTCGCTGCGGCGGAGGATTTGGCGAAGAAGTTATTACCCGCTTAGTCCTAACCCCCAACAAACCCTAGGGCGATCGCCTTGGGGGTTGAACAGTGCGATCGCGGCTGGACTGGGAAGGCTACCCATTACCCCCAAGAATAAACAAACTGAAGAGCGTGCCACTATTCCAAAGACTGTGGAGAAGAATGGAAGCGAGGAGATTTCGAGACCGCGCATAAACAAATCCCAAAATAATGCCCAAAACAGTCAACGGCAACACTTCAGCCAAACTCAAATGCGCGATCGCAAAGATTAAACCACTCAAACCAATGGCGCCCCAAACGGGAACGTAACGGGTCAGAGAAGGTAACAAAAAGCCGCGAAACATAATCTCTTCAAAGATAGGGGCGGCGAGAGAAGCCGTGATTAAAAAAATAAATAATGCCCAGCGATCGCGTGCCTGCAATGCTAAGAGAATAATCGGATTTCCTCCCCCTTGTCCCTGCCAAATTTGTTGATTGATGAGAGAAACAATGAGAACTAAAGGCACCGCCACGACATAGCCGCCCAGTCCCCAGAGAACCCATTTACTCAACCATTGAAAGCGAAACCAACCTTCCGGCAGGGGAAAATAAGAACGCAGGGAAAAATAGAGAACGCTCAAACCTCCTGCCGTCATTAATAAATAAGTCACGAGAATATAAAGCGCCTTTTCTCGCAGGGAAAAACCCGCCAGATTTAATCCCAAGACCGCCATTGCCAAGGGTAAAACCAAAGGCAAAATTAACTGAGAAACGGCAAAAAAGCCAACAATTAAAACTTGCCAAGTGACTTCGCCATCCCAAGCCACCTCCCAACCCTTTACTCCCGCACCGAGGAGCGATCGCTCCTTTTGTAAAACCCACTGTACCAATAAAACCAAGAGCAAACTCACCCCCAAAATCCCCCCCGCGATCGGGAGTCCGCCCAGAATGGCCAGTTTCGCGATCGCATTTTGGGAAATGATTGCTTCTTCGGCTTGTAACGAGGACAGAGCATTCTTTTGTTGCGTGACTTCGTACAACCGATTTAAGCTTTGAAAGCGAAACCAGCCCTCGAGATTGTTTTGTAAAATTATTTCGGCATCGGCAGCAATATTGACAGGATCTTGCCATAATCCTTTCAAGATGGCGATAGTTTGGGCAATCTCCAAGGATGGCGATCGCGCCTGCAAATTCTGCCAAGTTTGGCGAGCCGCTTGGATTTCTCCCCGTCGGGCTTGCAGGATACTTAAGTTCACCTCTAAGCGATCGATATCGCGATCGATGTGCGCGATCGCTTCTCGAATTTGGCTTTGTTGGGGAGTCTCGGCAAAGTCTACTGATTTTGCGGGTGTTTGAGGGGCTAATTTGGCTTGTAATCGATCGCGATTTTCCTCGGCTTCCTTCTTCGCCTTTTCGTATTGTTGTTGCGCTTCGAGATAGGGTTCTTTCCCCAATACAGTCTTGAGGCGATCGTCTTGCTTGCGGGTAAATTCTACCCCGTGCAGTACCAGATCCGTTTGAAACAACTGCAAGCGGCTTTGGACTTGGGGTTCGCTCCAACTCGCCTCCAGAGAAAGAAAGATTTTCGCGATCGCAAAAACCGTTAAAAAGATCAAAATTAAACGTTTTCTCGTCATATTGGTTATTTGTTATTGGTTATTTGTTATTGGTTGTTGGTTGTTGGACGATCGATCCCCTGCTCCTTGTCAATCATAAAGCCCGCACCTCGTTTTATGAAGTGCGGGACGATTGAACTGAAAGCGAAAAAAGAAGCGCGATCGATCTCCCTTTTGGAGATCGATCGCACTTCTTTTTCAGGTGACTCGGATGAGCCGCAGCTCATCCATTGCCCTCAGCCGGCTATTTATTGCAATTGGTTGTCTAAAGAAGGCAAACCTTCAAAGATTTCCACATCGCCACCAGAGGAGCCGCCGCCACCAGAGGAGCCGCCGCCACCGGAGGAACCGTCATCATCATCATCGTCATCATCGTCGTCATCATCATCATCATCATCATCATCATCGTAATCATCGTCATCATCATCATCATCATCATCATCATCATCGCCATCGTAATCATCGTCGCCATCACCATCGCCGAAATCAATATCGTCATTCAAGTCGTCGTAAACCTCCTGAATTTGTTCGGGAGTTAAATCTTGCGTCCCGACCAAGGTGGGGAAGATGCGACAAGGAGGACCGACGAGCTTGTAACCGCCAATGAGACGACCGCGACGACCGCGACGACCGCCACGCAGGGCAACGACATAGCGATCGCCACCCCGTTGCACCAAGCGAACTTTAACTCGTCCCCGTCGTCCGGGGGAAACGAAAGCAAAATTATATAATGGTGCGCTAAGAAGTTCGTAGTAGCCAACATTGAGATCGGTGATGGATGCAGTGACAAACCCAGAAGAGAATTCCATGTCATCTAAGAGATCCTCGACCAATGCTTTGAAGAACAGTTCTTGTTTGATTACTTCAGTTTCGAGGACGGTTTCTACAACGCTACCATCCGCGTTGAAGATACTGGAGAGGTCGATCTCGCCATTGGTGAAATTGAAAGAATAAGCACCAACATTAATAATTCTGGTCGTATCGATCTCCGTGTAGAAATTGGTCTCTGTTGCCACTATATTCGCAGCGCTAAAGATATTCGTTTGGGCTTCACTGAACTTGGAAACAGCGAGGTCGGTGGGATCGAAAGTTTGTCCGACAGCAAGAGCGATCGCGATATCTCCCCGTAATTTTCCTTCAGACTCAAAGCCACCATCTTGCGAGAATTCATACTGAACGGGTTGACCGCTAGTCCGGTTAGTACCGACAAAATCTGCTCCCGTGCCATCAATCAAGAAGCCAAAGATCCCGATGCCTTGTCCTTTAATCTTGTAATCAACGCGATCGCCATCAACAAATCCCGTACCATCGGTTACATTGCCAACAGTACTTCCATTGCTGAGTTGGAAATCAACAACACCACTCGAGCCCCGGAGTTTCACTTTGGTGCTACCACCACCAACTGTTTCGATTTTGAAGGTATCTGCTTCCCCAAGGAAACGGATGTTTCCATCCTCACCATTAAGATCTTCTTCCTCAATACTGTTTGCAATTTGAGCATTATTACCTTTGAACTCAAATTTCACTTTTGAAGCCAAATTGAAGCTACCAGGAATTAACGAGCCTCCCGAGCCTCCCAAGAATTGAATGCTATTGGGGAGAGCAATTAAGCCCGTTTTCAAATCGGCATCGAGAGCGCCAACTTCCATCTGACCGGGAATGAGTACATTACCGGCCTCGGCATATAAATTAGAAAGGAAATATTGGGAAGCCCCCGGAATGCTGAGTAAGGAGCCGTTAATCGTGGTATCGGAAACAAAACTGCCGACTTGATAGCCTAAGATGGTATCGATTTGAGAGAAAGGAACGATGAATCCGTTGGCATCGAAACCGATTCCGGAAAGGCGACCGCGAATCAAGCCCGTGTCTCCCCCCGTTACCTGATTGTTAGAATCGACATCGGTGAAGCCCCCGAGGGCAGTAGGAACGAAAGCGGGATTGGTTAAGGTTCCGTTAGGGCTGACAATGGTCAGAGACTGAACTTGCAAATCGAAGGGACGGATGCCTTGATCTGCGTCATTCGGTACGAAGTAAGCAGCATTTCCGGAAACGGTACCGTTGGTTACTCGAATTTGCGCTTTAGCGGGAACGGTTGCCAGTGCTAAAGTGCTGACAATGCCCAGACCCAGGGCAATGGAACGAGATTTTTGGGAAACCATGTTCAAACTCCAATTGATGATGGTGAGACGTAAGGTTTTGGGTGAGAAGGGATAAAACTTATCCGGAATAAAGTTGAGAGTGTTCGGAGAAATTATTGAAGAAGCATATTCGCAGTAGATGAAGGTACGGTCAGACTCATAAATTTTCCTTCGTTTTCACCCTGTCAGATTCTTTAGATGGTAGCTCTTTTCGAGAAGTTCCCAAAACTCGAAACAAATTTTAGGTATTATACCTATTCGCAATTCACAATTGGGAAACTCTTGTCAGCTTTAGGTTTGAGCCTTAAGATTTGTATTGGGGTTTAGAGAATTTAGTAGAAATCTCGCAACAACAAACTTGTTATTTATCGTTGACATAAATGTATAGATTTGATATAATGTCTTTTTTAAAGTATTTAGCAAATTGACGGGTTTTTGTTTCCTACCAATTGCAAAACCCGCACCTCATCGAGTGAAGTGCGGGCTTCGATCGGACTGGAGGAAGAAAAAGAAGCGCGATCGCCGGAGTCAAACAAAATATTGCGCTTCTTGTGCCAACAATTCAGGTTTACTGAACGGGGGGTAAACCTTGGAAGACTTCAACTTCGCCGCCATCATCGGTAGGTTCGCCGCTATCATCGGTAGGTTCGCCGCCGTCATCGGTAGGTTCGCCGCCATCATCGGTGGGTTCGCCGCCGTCATCGGTAGGTTCGCCACCGTCATCGGTAGGCTGAGTCTCCAACCCATCGTCTAAGGACGGCAAGCCTTCAACGCTTTCCACATCATCGGTGGGTTCGCCACCGTCATCGGTAGGTTCGCCGCCGTCATCAGCAGGCTGAGTCTCCAACCCATCGTCTAAGGACGGCAAACCTTCAACGCCTTCCACATCATCGGTGGGTTCGCCGCCGCCATCGGTAGGTTCGCCGCCGTCATCAGCAGGCTGAGTCTCCAACCCATCGTCTAAGGACGGCAAGCCTTCAAAGACTTCAACGTCATCATCATCGTCATCGTCATCGCCAGCATCGATATCATCATCATCGTCATCATCATCGTCATCGTCATCGCCGATATCGATATCATCATCACCGTCACTGCCATCATCGATATCGAGATCGGCATTCAAGTCATCGTAAACTGACTGAACGTCTGCGTCACTCAACTCTTGCGTCCCAACCAAGGTGGGGATCATGCGAGAAACAGGACCGCGTATCTTAAAGCCATCAACAATTACACCCAGTCCGCGACGACGACCGCGACGACCGCGCAGGGCAACCACAAAGCGCTTGCCATGCCGTTGCACTAAGCGAACTTTAAGGTCTCCATTTCCGAGAGCAAAGACAAATAATGGTTTGGCGAAAATTTCGTAAACGGTGGGATCGGAATTGACGTTAAATATCGAGACGGGCTCGGAGGTTTCAAGGTCGTAATCTAAGATGCTATTAACCACCTCTTTGAAGAACTCTTCTCGTTTGGATTCTTCCGTTTCAATGTTCGCCTCTGCCGAAATACTTCCATCCGCATTAAAAATGTTGCCTAGCTCGAGCTTGCCAACGCTAAAATCTAAGCTATAACCACCAATACTAAGACGATTGGTGACATCGATTTGAGTGAAACTGTTGTTTTGTGATGCTAAGTTTGCAGAACCAACAATATTGCTTTGGACTTGACTAAAACTCGAAACCGTCGTTGCCGTCGGATCGAATTGTTGTCCGATCGCGAGGGCGATCGCGATATCTCCTTTTAATTCTCCTGTCGATTCAAAGGTCTGAGGATCGCCATTTGTATCGGTGTAATTCTGGGAAAATTCATACTGAACGGATTGACCGCTCTCTGTTGTCCCGGAAAAGTTTGCGCCTTCGGTACTCAAGAAACCAAAGATCCCAGTCCCTTCACCTTGAATCTTGTAATCAACAGTTTCAGTTGCACTAAATCCACTCGGGACTGAGGTTGTAACGGTTGAAGTTCCAGTCCCGTTGGTCAGTTGAAAATCAACAACACCGTTCGTACCCGTTAATTTGATTGTGACCGTATCCGTCTCGGACTCAATTTTGAAGGTATCGGCTTCACCCAAGAACTTAATTTCTCCATCAGATCCATCTAAATCATCTTCAGTGGTGCTTTCTGCAATTTGAGCATTAGTCCCTTTGAATTCAAATTTCGCTTTGGCCACCAAATCATTGTTACCCGGAAAACCGCCTCCCGAGCTGCCCGAGAACTGAATGGTATTGGGCAACGCGATCAAGCCTGTTTTCAAATCGGCATCGAGAGCGCCAACTTCCATCTGACCGCTAATGAGTACATTACCCGCATTGGCATATAAATTAGAAAGGAAATATTGGGAAGCCCCCGGAATGCTGAGTAAGGAGCCGTTAATCGTGGTATCGGAAACAAAACTGCCGACTTGATAG
>JBFRWJ010000504.1:0-6119 GCA_051439525.1 Spirulina sp.
GTGTAGCAATCGGCAAGAAGCCTCGCACCAAAATCTATGCTCTCGCGCGAGGCATTACTTCTTTCATAGAGAATCTCTTGTTGACGGGCTAGGCAAACAAAGTCTCAACAATGATGTCGTTAAAGTCTTGGTCGCCACCAAAGGCTTGGTCTTCAAAACCAAAGGTATTATTGCCTAATAGGCGAATATGAGCGAAACCATCGTTGTTGGCTTCTCCAAAGATCGAATACACCTCAATCCCCTCATTTCCATCCAAGAACCCACGGGCCGTACCATTGACGACGATGAGGGGAGCATAGAGAAAACCGCCATCCAAAGAAATACTTCTCGTGCTTTCTCCTTGGTTGCTCACCTGTAGTGCAAGATTATCGATGCGGTTGCGAAGAGCGGCTTCGACATAACCGGCTTGACCCGGTGCCAGGCCGTCTACGATTCCTCGTTCATCACTAATGCGGTAAAAATAAACTTCGTTGTTAAAGTTTGCCTCTCGTGTAACCGTAAAGGTTGCTCGTTGCAAGCCGGACAATCCTTCGAGATCGAGGACTTCAAAACCAGATTTTTGTCGGTCTCCTACTCCAATTGGGGGATTTTCCAGACTTTGTTCCAGTTCGATGGTAATTCCCCCGGGAAACTCGAGCCGGAATTGACCGGATTGGAGTTGGATAATATTGGCTTCTTGGGAAATAATGCTGCGATCGAGGGTCTGAATATTAACTTTAAAGCGTTGATTGGGCTGCACTTTTAAGAAAAGTTTTTGTCGACCGAAAGCAAAACCGCGAGGTTGGAATTCTTGGGGTAGGGTAGAAAAGAGAACTTCCGAAAAACTGACATTATTACTGGCATCGAGGAAAGAAACCGTAATTTCAGAAATCTGCGTGATGTTAATATTTGTTAATTTGAACTTGACGCGGCTGCCATTATTAGAATTCCCCATTTTAAAGGTAGTCCCGCGCTCCAGTATTAATTTATCCGGATCGAACTCGATTTCGGGTTTGGGTTTGGGTTCGGGTTCGGATGGGGGTGGAATAATTAAATAGCGCAGACCATTTTCTCCATCCACAGATTGGGAACCGCTAAAGGTTTCGAGTTTGCCATTGCCTAAAAAGTCGCCTAGGGTAGGATAAGCAAATTTGAGGAGTTCTGCTTGAGTTTGATTGACATTGTAGAAAGGATTCTCATCTTCCGTCCTTTCAATAAATTCGGGAGTGCCGATCTCGCCTCGATTTTCAAAATAGCGAATCTTGCTCTCTCCCATGCCATTACTGTTAATGACGGTTTGTCCTAAAAAGGCATCGATGTCACCATCTTCATCGAAATCGATAAACTCCGGTACGATTCTCACGGTCGAGCCCGTCGGGACAACAATATCTGCACTTTTAAACGGATGCTCGGTGAGGGAAACGGCGGCAAAACTGGGGTCGCCAGATGGATTGTTATTTTTGAAAACTTTGATATAGTTATCAATCTCAGAACCGTTGCTTTCTGCCCCAATAAATGCCCAATCAATATTCCCGTCGTTATTCTCATCAATGAAAGTCGGAGACGCATAAGCCGCAACCTTTGTCAAGCCAAAAGGATTGGTTACGGGATTTGCAAAAGTATCGTCATCATTGTTTTTAGAGAAGTAAATATTGCCATCTTTATCGCCAACAATGACATCTAAGTATTCATCCCCATCTAGATCGACAACAGAGGGTTTAATAATTCCCTCTGGCACGACTAAGGCCAGATCGACAGTAAAGGGATCTTCAAAGGTATTATCCCCGGCATTTTGATAGTAAATGACTTCTTGCGTGTTCGTCCCGACGAAGAGATCGAGGTTTCCATCTTCATCAAAATCAACTAAAACCGGAGCAATCAATGCTTTATCTTCAATCAATAAAGGCGTTCGTCGATCGTTTTCGAGTTGATATTGTTTAGCGGGTTTGGGGGGAAGTGTGGGGGGGGGTTCGTCAAGGACAAAATAGCGAATGCCATCTTTGATTCGCGTCCCGGCAAAAGCTTCTAATGTGCCATTGTCCCGAAAATCGACCAGATCTAATTTAACTTGTTCGAGTTGATCCGATCGCTGTTGGTTGACATCATTAAACGGATTATCCTCTCCACTTTGTTCGACAAAGTTCGGGGAGGTATTAGAACCTTCATTTTGAAAATATCTAATTGAATTTTTCCCCGTGGCAATTTCCGTTTGTCCGAGGAAGACATCAAAATCGCCATCGCCATCAAAATCGGCTAGAGTTGGTGTAATTCTCGTGCCGTTGGGATTGTCAGCAGGAACGGTTACATTGGGGAAAGGGTAATCATTGCCTGTTTGCTGTGTAAAATTCGTCTCTCCGGGATCTCTCGTATAAACTTTCAGAAAGTTATCTAAATTGCCACTGGTGTTGTACCCTCCCACATAAGCGGTTTCGACGAAATCATCGCCATCGGCATCGATAAACGCGGGAGCGGCATAATAAAATGAGCCCTGTTGGGTCTGAATAATGCCAAAAGGATCGACAACTGGGGCAGCAAAGGTATTATTCCCTTGGTTTTCATAGAAGTAGACAAAACCGTAGTATTCCCCTTTAAAAATATCTAAATCCCCATCGCCGTCGATATCAACAACGGCTGGAGTGGTGAGAGTCCCAAATGAGGCGCCAACGCCAGACGGTTTTGAAGCGAGTTCTGTTAACTTTTGTATCCCAAAGGGGTTAACTTGAGGATTGGCATTATCAAATTGTTTGCCTGCTAATCCTTTAATGTAGAGAAGATCCCCTTGAGCCGTACCGACAAAGGCATCTAAGTTGCCATCGCCGTCTAAGTTCCCATCCCCCTCAAAATCAACAATGACTGGAGAGGTCAACTCGCGATCGAAGACCTGTAAGGGGGTAAACGGCTGCAACGGATTGGACGAAATAAGCTGAAGTTGGTACTGCGTCATGATTCCTTGGCTGGTTTGTCAATAGGAGTTGAGAGTTGGAGATTTGCGATCGCACGGGGGCCTATTTTTCTCTGACCAGAGCATGGTGGACGAAAAAGGGAAGTTTGAAGTTCCCGCATCTCGCGATTTAGAACGTCACTTGGAAAATAACATCGTTGTAGTCGCGATCGCCACCGCCAGAGAGATCCTCAAAGCCAAAAGTATTATTCCCCAATAAGCGAATATGATCGACACCATCGCGATTGGCTTCGGGGTAAACAAAGTAGGCGGCGATTCGAGCACTTGTATTATTGCCCCCATTCAAGTTGAGAAAGGCTTCAATCGTGCCGTTAACAATAATAAAGGGAGCATAGAGGGCATTCCCCTCTAAAATGCCATGAAAGGTTGAGATGGCTAGATTATTGGTATCTAGAGCGAGATCGCGAACGCGATTGGCGATCGCGGCTCGGGCATAACCGGAGTCTCCCGGAACAAATCCTCCCACGCTTCCCCCTCCATCGTCAATCCGATAAAAACCCACTGTATTCTGAAAATTGGCTTCTCGATAAACGGTAAAGGTTCCTTCTAAGGCATTGGCGATCGCGAGCAGGTCGATTAATTCTTGCCCTTGCTTTTGTTCGCTTCCCACCCCCGTCGGCACGCTGTCACTTGTTTGTTCGATATCTAAAGTAATACCATTCGAGAAGACAAGGGAAAATTTTCCCGGTGCAATCTCCGTCGCCGAAACTTGCGTTCCCGCACTCTCTCCATTGAGGTTTTTGAGTTCGATGAGAAAGGTTTGACCGACACTAACGCTCTCAAAAATCAAACTTTGCCGATCGATCTCGAAGCCCGTTGGTCGAAAACCAGCCGGAAGGAGGGAGAATAGTGGTAAGTCCGTTTCTCCTCCCGAGAAAAAGTTAAGGGTGACTTCAGAAATCGCGGCTGAATTATCTCCTGTTAACGTGAGTTTTAAACGATCTCCTCCTTGAGAACCGACAATAAAACGTCCATTTTCAAATCTTAAAAGGTTACTGGTTTGCGTGCTGCTTAGAGGCGGTGTCGGTGTTGGTGTCGGTGTGGTACTCTCTTGAAGAAAATAACGGATGGTATTCGTTCCCAGTGTTTCCTCTCTTGCTCCTACAAATGCTTCTAATCGATCGTCACCGTTAAAATCGACAAGAGCGGGAGCGGCGTGCTCTAAAAGATTAGATTGTGATGTATTAATCTCGTTAAAAGGATTATCCTCTCCTGTTTTTTCGACAAAACTTGGATTTAACGGAGAACCTCGATTTTCAAAATAGCGAATCGTTCCAGTAAAACTATTAATAATGGATTGTCCGATAAACCCATCGAGATCGCCATCGCCATCAAAATCGACAAAATTAGGCACGATTTTGAGTTCTTGAGGGGATGCTGCTGTGGGGAACTCAATATTATTAAAGGGGTTATCCGTCGCTGACTTTTCTACAAAGGTGGGATCTCCCTTGTTAGGATTCGTATTTTCAAACACTTTAATCGCATCATTGCCTTGGGTAAGATCGCTGGCCTTAACGCCAATATAGGCAAATTCAAAAACGCCATCACCATTTTCATCAACAAAGGTAGGAGACGCATAATAACCGACATCTGTCAAGCCAAACGGATTAATTCCTTCATCGTTAAAAGTATTCGTTCCGTTATTGCGATAGAAGCGAATATTGCCATTATAATCGCCGATAAAAACATCTAAATCGCCATCCCCATCAATATCAACGATATCGAGTTTCCCGACTCCTGTTGCTGTTGCCGTTTCAAAACCAAAAGGGTTGCCGTTGGCGATCGGTTCGATAAAAGTATTATTTCCTTGGTTTTGGAAGTAGAAAATATCTTTACTATTCGTCCCTACAAAGAGATCGAGATCGCCATCTCCATCAAAATCTATCGCGAGGGGATAGGTGAAGTAGCGATTAGTTACGGACAAAGGAGAACTAGCAATTTGGAATTGAGACACATCCCCTCCTCAAAGTCAAGAAGAATTTTTGGCGATCGCTACCATCAGTGTAACGGTTTACGTGCCAAAAGCGCGATCGCCAGCATCTCCCAAACCGGGAACGATATATCCTTTGTCGTTTAAGGTTTCGTCAATAATTGCCGTGTAAATATTAAGATTGGGATGGGCGTGACTCAATTTTTGCAGGGCTGGATGAGCGGCAACGACGCAAATAATGCGCATGAGTTCGGGGTTAGCTCCCCGTCGGGTCAGTTCTTCGAGGGCGGCTAACATCGACCCCCCCGTAGCCAGCATGGGATCGAGAAGCAGGATGCGGGTTTCTGGCTCGAAGCGATCGGGGAGTTTGTTAAGATAGCAACGGGCTTCTAAGGTTTCTTCATTTCTCTCTAAACCAAGGTGATAGGTTGAGGCGAGGGGGAGTAAAGTTTGCGCTCCGTCTAAAAGTGCCAGTCCCGCTCGCAAAATGGGGACGATCGCTAAAGGTTGAACCGGATCGATTAAGGTGGCAGGAGCGGGGGCTAAGGGGGATTCTACAACGGTTTCTCGCACCGGCAGCCAATGGCGACAGGCTTCGTAGGTCAGCCAGCGTCCCAGTTCGACGATTGCGCTTTTGAAGAGAACCGAGGGGGTATCGCGATCGCGGGCGACTCCTAGCCAATGCTTGATTAAGGGGTGATCGGGAACGTAGACGCGCAGTTGCAAGCTCATCGTTATCGCAATTTTTCACAAACTTAGCTATTATACTGCCCAGCCGCCGCGATCGGGCAGTCGGACAAATTATTGAGAATTTTTGTCATGCTATTGACAAATTTTTTCAATAAGGTTATCTTGAGGACATGGTGTTCTCCTCTTAAAATTAGGAATCCAGCAAGCGGGACGGGGCGTGGATAGCAGCCGAGTCCCCTTTTTTTTTCGTTTGGCGGTAAACTGGGGATTGCTATGGGATGAGAGGGAGTCAGTATCATGAAGCACCCAGTTCAACAATATATTTCCGATTGGGATGCGATCGTCATTGGGTCGGGAATCGGCGGTTTGGTGACGGCGACGCAACTGGCAGCGAAAGGGGCAAAAGTGCTGGTTTTGGAGCGCTATCTCATTCCGGGGGGAAGTGCGGGGTATTTTGAGCGGGAAGGGTATCGCTTTGATGTAGGTGCTTCGATGATCTTTGGGTTTGGGAGTCAGGGAACGACCAACCTTTTGACTCGCGCCCTCGATGGGGTTGGC
>JBFRWJ010000505.1:0-12952 GCA_051439525.1 Spirulina sp.
AAAGATCCTTTCGCCGCGAGAGAACTCGGTGCAACGGGTTGTTTTCCCTCCAACAAAGAAGAATGAGAAATACGCCCGCTATGCCATAATTGGAGAAAAATTCGCCCCCCTTCACGATGAACCGCTTCGGTGACTTGTTGCCAACCTTCGATTTGCGGTTCGGAAAAAATTCCCGGACAATTCATATACCCATTACTCAACGGCGAAACCATCGTGCATTCTGTTACGATTAATCCGGCAGAAGCGCGTTGAGCGTAATAAGTTGCCATTAAAGGTTGAGGAATGCTCGCGATCGCGCGCAGTCGCGTCATCGGAGACATAACAATACGATTGGGAAGTTCGAGAGAACCGAGTTGAAAAGGCGCAAATAGATCGATCGCAGACATAAAATCAATTGAAAAACTTGTTCAAAAGACATAATGCTGACAAAATGGCTTCAATGACAAGTAGGCACAAAAAAGTTACAAGCGAACCCGATGGAATGTCATATCCCAGAGCCAGCAATCTACGATCGCGATTGTCCCACCCGACAAGTTCTTGAAGTTATCGGCGATAAATGGAGCGTCATCCTCTTGTATGCTTTAGCGTATGGGACAAAGCGCTATAGCGAACTCGATCGCCGCATTGATGGCATTTCTCAAAAGGTTTTAACCCAAACCCTACGCAGTTTAGAACGTCACGGATTGGTGCATCGTCAAGTCTATCCGGAAGTTCCCCCGCGCGTCGAATATTCTCTCACTTCTCTCGGTGAAAGTTTAATTGATCCTCTTTTAAGTCTGGCAAATTGGTCGCGAACCAATTTTACCGAAGTTCTCGATCGCCGCGATCGCTACGATCGCGGCCAATAGGTTGACTATTTTAACACGGTCATATCTGCATTGGAGAACGCAATGAGATCGATGGCGATCGTTTCCATTACGCGAGGGGTAGAAAATTCAACCAAAGCGATAACGGCAAGGAACGACCAAAACAAAGGTACGATATACTTCATGTTGACCCTCCAAGGCCAATTAGCTCCTGTTCTCTATTAAAGACTTCAACCCCATCCCGACGGATTCCTACATTTGGCTGAAATTTGGCCAAAGTTCGACGAACGCCACCCGAAAAGACCTTGAATTATAGTGAAAGTGTCATTGACATCTCCCAGCTTTAAAAAGACGGGGATTCTGTGGTTAACCCACCGAAAGCGGGCGGTGCTTTTAAAGGGCGGAACTATTTCCGCCCACAGCACCTTGTTAAAACCCGTAGCGTTCGTGTTACTGAGCAAAGCCGAAGTACGACCATTGATTAAAATCAAGGTTGCTGAGCAAAGCCGAAGTCTGGCTAACTCTCACTTTCTGCTGTTAGGTTTTCCCCCACTCGCGATCGATGAAACGATTGAGCCGGACAATTGCCATTCTCTTCCTCGCACTGGGATTGACGGGTTGCGAGGTTAACGAAAATTTAACCTTCGTCATTCCGCCCGATTATCGCGGTCCGATTTGTTTCGATCTCGGTCTATTGAAAGGTTCGTTAAAAGTTCGCGTTAACAATGGTGACTTAACCTATCGCTTTCAAACTCGATCGCGAGAGAAATTAACCCATCATGCCCTAGACTTTAGGCGCGATCGCTCTTCTCATCCCCTCAACGTTACCATACGCGGCGAACTGAATTCCGGTCAATTAAATCCCAATCTTTATTACAGCGCATGCCATCATTATGCCGGAGAGAATTGGCAGATTTACCCTGTCGAGAATTTTGCCAACAATCGCCTGACTTGGATTAGAATAATTGCAGCCGCGATCGGGGTCGCGAGTTTCCTCGCACTAGGCAGTCAAATCAAACAGCTCCTGAATCTCCTTTCTGCGGAAGACTACACCATCGAAGCTTTATTACAAGATTTACAACAAAATCGAGAAAATAGATATGTTAAAATAAGCGGTCGAGTTTATGCAGAAAACCCCCTCGAGTCCCCTTGGAAAAACGTCTCGTGCGTCTACTTTACCAAAAGAGTAACGCAAACTTATCAACAGAGCGGCAAAAAATCGAAAACGACGAAAACCTTAGAATATAAATCCAGACGGATTCCCTTCCAACTGCAAGATGACTCGGGGAGCATTGAAGTATTCCCGAATGAGGCGATCGTTAATGCTGCTACGGTTTATCGAGAAATTCAACCCGCATCCCCGGGAGAAATTGAAACCACCGAAAGCGTTTTACCCGTGGGCAATCAGATTTTAGTCATCGGGATGGCGAAATATCAACGCGATCGCCCCGTTATCGCGCAACCCGATTTTACCGTCAAGCAAAAAACTTTCCTAATTTACCGAGAAGACGCGATCGCTGTCGAAAAAAACATTCGCGTTTGGATTCGCGTTTCCTTTATTTTTCTGGTTTTATCATCGACTTTTTTCTTGCCATTCCTCGTCCCAGAAATGATCGATCCGGCAATGATGATTTATGAGTTGACAAAAGATTTGTAAATTTCTTAAGAATCCTCTGCTTCTCGCCACCCCGATCGATGCTAAAATCGAGGCGAATATTTGAGTTCTTGCCAATCTTAATTCATTTTGCATCGAGCTATGTTAACCGCTATTCGGAAACTGATTTTGGGAATTGCGATCGCGGGCTTATCCAGTGCGAGCCTGTTGGGATTATCTCGTCCCGCTCGCGGGCAATCGATTATTACCCTACCCGATGGCTCCCGTTGCGAAGGTCAATTTCAAGGTTACACGGGCTCTGGAATTTGCGTCTATGAAAATGATGAAGAGGGCAGTGAGGAGCAACAGTTTTATGGCTATTATCGCGGACAAATCCTCAACGGGCGACGCCACGGACGAGGAATATTCTATTTTGCAGATCGCGAAGGTGCCAAAGCCAAACTTAATATTCCTGAAGTGAGAAGCTCCCTCGAACATGATACATTCGCGATTTTTCCCGAACCGTCGGAACTTTATGCAGACATTTATGAAGGGGATTTTCGCAACGGTCTTCCCAACGGACGAGGCATTTTTATTTTTGGGAACGATATGCGTTACGAAGGCATGGTTAAAGATGGTTTGCCCCACGGTACGGGTTTATTTTTCTATGGCTTGCAAGGAGAATACTCCGCTCGTTACTACGGAGAGATTGCCGACGGATTGGCAAGCGGACGAGGCTCTTTTATTTATGCAAGTTGTACGATTTATCTGGATTCTCCTCATTGCGATCGCTACGACGGTCAGTTTCGCACGGGTCTACCCCACGGTCAGGGGACATTCACCTTTTCCGACTGCACTGTTGTTGAAGGACAAGTGCGCTGCAAGCGTTTGTCGGGGCAATTTTTTCGCGGTCAACCCAACGGACCGGGGACATTAACCTTTACCAATGGCGATCGCTGTCAAGGCCAATTTAACGATCTCACCCTAAGCGGTCGCGCGAATTGTAGTTATGGCAATGGCGATCGCTATTCTGGGGAACTGCGAGATGGTCGTCCCCACGGGATCGGGACAATGCGTTATGCTGATGGCCGAACCTATACGGGTGAATTCCGCGAGGGAAGACCGATTCGGAGTCCGAATAGCAATAATTGATTATCTCGCATCGGAATCACACTGAATTCGCTCCCAAGTTCCATGATGTTTGGCGTAATACGCTAAAATCGCTTCAATTTGTTGTTGGCGATCGCCAAGGGTCTCTAGAGGAGAATCGAGATCGAAGTCGTCGGGATAATCAATACACAATCCTTCAATCTGACTTTGCCCATAGTCAAAATCCCGAGCGGACTGAGAGACTAGCGTTACGCTTATCCCCGACACTTGCTGCAAGTGAGCGGCCACTTCGCGATAGATAGCCAAGGGCATTTTCTGACAAGAAATTCTTTCTCGTTTAAGCATTACTATCTGCTGGAGGCTCTCCAACGGCTCGGATCACTTCTATTCCCAACTCTTCAAAAACAACAACGGGTTGCGGACCTCGATTCATCTCAATCCGTTTGACTAAGACTTGTCCTCCCGCTAAATATTCTCCCGGCCTGACATAGCGACTTTTCCCTTCACTATCTTGCACGATCGCTTGGATCGTCTCCCCGAGATTAACGACTCCCGTTACGGTTAACCCCTCCGCAATCGTCGGTTCCGGTAAACCGGGAAGTCCGCTCGGGTCAAATTCTGGGGAGGGAATATCGCTCGGAGCCTGAGGGATGGGAATCGGTCGAACGAGAGGGGGAATAGTGGGAAAAGGAAAAATGGGAAGTTTGGGTGCGTTGGCTTCCGCGCTCGCCGACTCGGGGACTTGCACGGGAATGGTGGCAAAGGGGTTTTGTCTGCCTTGATTCTGCTCGATAATCTTAATGGCATCATCGGTATCGGTAACGGGGAGCAATCCCTCGGGGGCAGGTAATTCTGTATCCGTTCTTTCGACAACGGGATCTTCAAATTCAGGATTTTCCCCAGCATTGGCATCTGGATCGGTAGAAGTCTCAGTTCCTGACGGATTCGCTGGCGTTGTTGTGGGAGCTGTTGTTGCGGGAGCAACGCTAACCTCTCCCTCTTCTCCAGACCCACCCCCGAAAAAGGGTAAGGACGATAGCGCCTCGCAGCCCGCCATTGAGAGAGATAATATGACTAAACCGATCGATATCGATAATTTTTTCATCATTCATTCCCCCATTGACGAACAAGTTTATTGAATCATTAAATTTTTTAATCTTAACTCTTCAGCATTAATTTTTTCAGCGCGCTCAATCCTTTTTTAACGCGACGGGAAACGGTAACGACGCTAATATCTAATAACTCTGCCACCTCTTTTTGAGTGAGATCGTGGAGAAAAACAAATTCAAGGATGTCTCGGGTTTTGGCTTCGAGTTGAATGAGAGCTTGTTGGAGGCGAATTCGGTCTTCTTCAGCCAATTGAAAACTATAATATTTGCGATCGGGAACGAGATCTCCCAAACTGGTACTGCTCTCTCCCTCCTGGCCGATGGGCAGATCCAAACTCAGGGGTTCTCGATTGCGATAGGCCAGTTTAATTTCGAGCCACTCTTCTGGGGAGATTTTCAGCGCTTCTGCCAATTCCCGATCGCTCGGGGGTCGATTCAGTTGCGATCGCAGCTCTCGCGCGATGCCAATGGATTGTTGGCGTAACTCCAACCACCGCCGGGGAATGCGAACAGAAGATCCTTTATCTCTGAGATAGTGTTGAATCTCGCCGCGAATATAAGGCACGGCAAAAGAACTAAACGCATGACCGCGATCGAGGTTAAACCGTTCGATGGCGCGAATCAATCCCAAACATCCCACTTGTAGGAGATCTTCATAACTTTCGTTACAGCGAGCGACCCAATGGTGAGCCTCTTGACGGACGAGTCCTAAATTGAGGTTTACCAGTTGATTGCGGATTTGCTGGCGCGCCGATTTGGCGTTTTGCCGTTGATAGTCCCGCAACAATTGCAAGCTCTGGCATTTCAGGTTATGGGAGAGGGAAGTTGGCATAATAAGGTCACCCGGTACGCAGGTTAAAGGTTGAGACTCGCGAACTCAAAATTATTTTTCTGCCCTTCAAGTTTATTCTCTCAACACGATTTATGACAACTGTAACCTCAACGATTTAGGATTCAGGGTTTTGGCGGTGCAAAACCCCTTAAACCCTAAATCCTAACTTCCAAGATTACTCAAAGGAGGGTTCCACGCGAGCGTAAAAAATCCCTTTAATCTTCACTTCTTCGGGTTCGTCAGCTCCCAAATCCGTATCCGAGGGCTGATAGCTAACAAAATTACCGGCAATTTCTCCGGTGCTGCCATCAACTTTGGTGACTTGCAGGGACATTTCTCCGATTCCGGTTTGATAGCGCTTGACGTTGGCGCGCTCGAACTCTTTGGCATCAGCTCCAGCCGGAATGGCAACGGCATTATCGTAACCGCTCGCCACCCCGCGACCTTTGGGATCGAGGAAAACCGAGCCTCGGTAGGAGGGAACGAAAAATTCTCCTTCTAAGTCCGCCGATGCGTTGAGGGAATCATATCCCGGATTGCTCTTGGCTACGAGTTTTTTGATGGTAAACATGAAAGGCACTTGTTCGCCACCGGGGAGTTGAACCGTAATGGGTTGGAAATCAATCCCATCTTCCTCAGTGAAGGTCAATACACCCTCTTCATCAACCACGAGAGTTCCCGATACTTCAGCGAGACTGGAAGTATAGCGCGTCAGCACTTTACCCGGCACAAATTTGGATTTTTGACGGCGATTGGCGGCTTCTTCTTCCACAAAATAAGTTTGGGGTTCGAGACACATGTCGAAAATTTTATAGGTTTGACCGGCTTCTAGGGGAATCGAACCCCGAGCGGTTTCGTCCAGGGCGGGACATAAATTTGCCAATCCGGTGTTCAGGATTTCATCGTAGGTCAGCCGTCCCGATGTGGCATCGGCGGCACTGGGGGGTTCGCTACAAGCCGTGAGAAGGCCCAAACAAAGGGCTAGGAAAGCGGCCATCAATGCTCGATAATATTTCACGATCGTCAACCTCTTTTTTTGTCAATCTCGAATGAATAAAAGGTTTGGGGCATGAGGGGAGACAAGCCGCGATCGCGTCTCGTTCCCCCGTAACTCCAAAAAGGAAACCTCGAAAATGAAGCTCGACAGGGGTCGTTTCCCGTTCGAGCCAGGTTTCTTAAATTTCAAATTGTTTTCTTGAGCTACTGCTAAAGAATTGTACACGGGTGCGTCGCCTTTCTCTAGGAAAGGTAATATCCGATACCGATAACAATCGTTAACTGTTCGCGAACCCCTTGGAATCTGAGACATTTTCGCGCAATCTAGAACTGAAACCGAATTGAAAAACGCATGAACGAATCACCGCAGCCCCTCGAGGCTCAACTGGCAGAAATTCAAGAGGCGATTGGCTCTTTGGCTCGCGATTATCGAGGCGACGATCGCGCTTTGCTCTCCATTTTGCGCTCCCTCGAAGCCCTCCATCGTCAAATTCGCGAGGAGTTATTTTTAGTCGCTCTGCCCAACAATCGTCGCGATTTGGCGCGGATTTTGCGCGATATTGAAGAAACGGGCGGCTGGCCTTATATCGAGCGGATGCGCTTGCCAGCGCTTTTAAAGGGTTTTGAGGACAATTCCCCGCAAAATGAGCCAATGTAACAAATTGCAACCTATAATGACTAAATGTAAACAAATTTTAAGAATTATCCTCAATGCGAGTTGCGATCGCCGGAGCAGGGTTGGCGGGACTATCCTGCGCGAAGTATTTAGCCGATGCCGGGCATATCCCCATCGTCCTCGAACGTCGGGACGTATTGGGAGGGAAAGTTGCCGCTTGGCAAGACGAAGAGGGAGACTGGTACGAAACCGGGCTGCATATCTTTTTTGGAGCATATCCCAATCTCTTGCAATTATTTGCTGAATTGGGCATTGAAGACCGCTTGCAGTGGAAAGAACATACCATGATCTTCAATCAGCCCGAAGTTCCCGGAACTTACTCCCGTTTTGATTTTCCCGATCTTCCAGCTCCTTGGAATGGAGTTGTTGCCATTCTGGGCAACAACGATATGCTGACGTGGGCAGAGAAAATTCGCTTTGGGATCGGGTTAATTCCGGCAATGATTCGCGGTCAATCTTACGTGGAGGAAATGGATCGCTACAGCTTTTCGGAGTGGTTGCAGAAACAAAACGTGCCGCCTCGGGTGGAAAAGGAAGTGTTCATCGCCATGTCGAAAGCGTTAAATTTTATTAACCCCGATGAGATTTCCGCCACCATCCTGCTCACAGCCTTGAATCGCTTTTTGCAGGAGAAAGAAGGGTCAAAAATGGCTTTTCTCGATGGTTCCCCCACCGAGCGCCTTTGCCAACCCATCGTCGATTACATTGGCGATCGCGGCGGCGAGGTGAAGTTAAATGCCCCTTTAAAGGAAATTCTCCTCGCGGAAGACGGTTCGGTGCAAGGCTTTCTCATGCGCGGGTTAAACGGGCAAGGGGATTGGACGTTTGAGGCGGATGCTTACGTCTCCGCTCTGCCGGTAGACCCCCTCAAGGTCATTTTGCCCCCCTCTTGGCGAACAATGGATTATTTCCAGCAGCTTGAAGAATTAGAGGGGGTTCCAGTGATTAACCTGCACCTCTGGTTCGATCGCAAGCTCACGGACATCGATCATCTCCTGTTTTCGCGATCGCCCCTACTGAGCGTTTATGCGGACATGAGCAACACCTGTAAGGGCTATGCCAACCGCGATCGCTCCATGTTGGAATTGGTTCTCGCGCCGGCAAAAGACTGGATTTCTCGCGCCGATGAGGAGATTATTGCCGCGACGATGATGGAGTTGGAAAAACTGTTTCCCCAGCATTTTACGGGGGATAATCCCGCGCGATTGCTCAAATCTCACGTCGTCAAAACCCCGCGCTCGGTGTATAAAGCAACCCCCGGTCGCCAGAGCTATCGTCCCTCCCAAGTCACTCCCATTGCGAATTTTTATTTGAGTGGGGACTATACCATGCAACAATATTTGGGAAGTATGGAAGGTGCAACGCTTTCTGGCAAACTGACCGCCGAGGCAATCGCTAAGGATGCCACAAAACT
This sequence comes from Spirulina sp., assembly GCA_051439525.1. Classification (GTDB taxonomy): domain Bacteria; phylum Cyanobacteriota; class Cyanobacteriia; order Cyanobacteriales; family Spirulinaceae; genus CCY15215. The sequence goes on from JBFRWJ010000505.1 coordinate 8,538, forward strand.
GTCAAATTCTCAACCTTCTCTTGCGAACTCTTAACAGTTTGTACGGGAAGGGATTGACTATTAATCGTTGAATCTTCTTTGATTGGAAATTTAAATTTCCATCAGTCCCCCTTGAATGGGACAATCCTAATGGCCAATTGCCTTCGGTCAAAAAAATCTTGCCCACTCCTTCCTCGGAAACGTTTCACCGGATGAATGCTGCAACTGCCTAAACCCGAACAAAAAACGAGAAGTGCCCTTGCCTCCCTCGCAGAATCTTACGAATACTGCCGTCAAGTGACGGCAACCTACTCCAAGACGTTTTATCTCGGCACTTTATTAATGCCCGTGCCAAAACGTCAAGCGATTTGGGCAATTTATGAATGGTGTCGGCGCACCGATGAGTTAGTCGATGGTCCGAAGGCACGATTTACCACTCCCGAAACCCTCGATCGCTGGGAGCAAAATTTAGAATCGGTCTTTGCTGGAAATCCGGTGGAGATGCCCGATGTGGCGCTAGTGGATACCATTAAACGCTTTCCCGTGGACATTCAACCGTTCCGCGACATGATCGCCGGACAGCGCATGGACTTATATCGCTGTCGGTACGAGACATTTCAGGAGTTAGAGCTTTATTGTTATCGCGTGGCCGGAACCGTGGGATTGATGACCAGTCCGGTGTTGGGTTTTGCCAGCGATCGCCCCTTAAGTCCTTGGCAGCAAGCTCGGGCTGGGGAAAGCGAAGAGGCAACCGAAGAAGCGATCGCCCTGGGAATTGCCAATCAACTCACCAACATCCTGCGAGATGTGGGAGAAGATGCGGGACGGGGACGCATTTACCTGCCGTTGGAAGATTTGGCGCTGTTTGATTATACAGAAGAAGATTTATTCAATGGGGTGGTGGACGATCGCTGGCGGGAGTTGATGCGCTTTGAAATCCAACGGGCTCGCAAATTTTATCGTTCCGCAGAGCTGGGAATTAGCGCGCTAACTCGGGATGCGCGCTGGCCGGTTTGGTCGGCCCTCATGCTCTATCAAGGAATTTTGGATATTATCGAGCGCAATGATTACGATGTGTTCAACCAGCGTGCTTTTGTTCCCAAATGGATCAAGATGTGCTACTTGCCCATCGCTTGGTTGAGGGCGCAAGCATTGTGAGTTATTTTTATTCTTTTCTCACTAATCGTCAATCAATTCTTCTAGGTACTTTTGTGCATCTTCCGGAGTCATCAATTTAGCCTCACCCGCTTGCAAAATTTCATATTGACCGCTCCGAAATCCATGCCCGGCAATCAATCCTTTTTTAATGGCTTGGTTGCCCAGTTCATTTAAACGATTAAAGCTCATAATATCGAGTTCGTTATCGAGTTTTTGTCTGAGTTTTTCTTCGTCGTTCACGATTTTCACCTCACTTTTAATCAATCGATAGTATTGGATGGATAAACAAGCCAAAAGTTGGACTATCGGGATCGCCATCCCGTTCTAATTTACTTTCAGCTCCATCAACCTGTAAGCGAATTAAGTATTCTCCTGCTTTCACCTCCTGAATGGGAAAAGAAACAATATTGGTCTCGCGTTCAAAAGAAGTCGCTTCAAACAGATAGGCTTTGGGATCTTCTGTAGAACTTTCATTTAAAGCTAAAATAACTTTTTGTGTTGGCTTAATATTTAGATTGCTCTCAATTGTTACAATTCCCCTGCGGAATTGTGCGCTCGAGTCTACCAAATCGTCAAGAGAAATATTAACAATTGTCGGCCGCAAAACCAAAGGCATGATATTGGATTCAACATTACGAAATTTTTCGATCGGATCGCGGATATTATTCTCTCGAGCGTTATTGTTAGGGTGACTGACTTCGGGACGAAAAGCAAAACGATGAATTACTTGTAATTGTTGTATGCCGGGTTTTAACTGTTCTTGAGGGAAAGAAGATAAGGACAAAACAATATTATTTTTCTCGACATTTTCTGCTCTGACTTCTGTTTCTCCAATCCGAACCCAGACATTTTCTTCTTGTAAATTTTTGCCGCGAATCACGATCGTGCTATCCCTTTCAATGGGAACAAAACGACCATCTTGGTGGATGACATCCACAACGGTCGGTTGATTGGCAAACGTGCCGATACCGCCAAATCGGTCTCCCAGAGGTAAAGCTTTTGAGCCGACTGTTTCTCCTTCAATCATCACCACGCTGGCTTCATAGGCCATCGATAGATTGTAGGGGGTTTGGAAAAATACCGACCAAACTTTAGATAAATCTTCAATTGTCAGATCGAGAGGCTTTAGAGAAACTTGTTCGACTTGATTGGTTAGAGTGGATTCAACTAAATAACCCAGATTTGAGTCTGCCAATGTATCGGCAATCATCGCTTTGGTAATATTAGCATGATCGGCTAAAGTCCGCACGACACTCCCGAGCAATCGTTGGGGTTCGAGTTCGGCATCATTGCCATAACAACTAATCATATAGTGCATATCTAAAGCCGTTCTAACTTTACTTGCGGCAGTTCCTTTACGATTTCGTCGTTGGCTCTCCATACTATTGCCCCAAACATAATTCATGGGAACGTGATACAGATAGAGATTTACGCCCGTATCGGGGGTAGCCATGCCGATCGCATCCGGTCTTACGGTTGTCACCCTAGCCCCTTCTACATCCCCTCGAAGTGATAATTGTAGTAGTCTTTGTAAAGTCGCCGTAACGGTAGCGATCGCGAGATGGTTACTCATAAATTAATTTGGTTATTGGTTATTGGTTGTTGGTTGTTGGTTGCTCACTGTTCACTGATAACTGTTCACTGTTCACTGTAATTCACGTTTGAACTAATCCGAGTCGGATGGCTCTAACGATCGCTTGCGTGCGATTTTTGACTTCGAGTTTAGTAAAGATGGAGGACAAATGTGCCTTGACTGTTGCGACGGTGACATAGAGTTTTTTAGCGATCGCGTCATTGGATGCGCCTTGTACCAACCAGTGTAAAACTTCTTGTTCGCGTTCGGTTAATTTTAAAGATTTGGCTATGGGAAGAGCGCGACCGGCATATAACTGAAATTGTCGGAAAAAGGAGGTTGCAACTTCTGGAGCTAGATAGATTTTACCCTTGATAACTGTCGCGATCGCATCATAGAGTTGCTCTGCCAGATTGTCTTTAAATACATACCCCATTGCACCGCCTTGCATGGCACGAAAAATCCACCTCTCGTCTTGATGAGAAGACAAAACTAAGACTTTTCCGGGATAGGATAATTCTTGCAGCTCGACTAAGGCATCAATGCCATTATTTTCGGTTTTGCTTTTCGAGAGTTCTAAATCTAATAAAATCAGCTCGGGATGCTGCTTTTGCGTTAGAGCCAGCATTTGTACCATCGTTGCGGCTTCTCCAATAATCTCAAATTTTAGGTGTCCGCGATCGCTATAAAAATCGAGTAACGTGCGCAGTCCTTGACGAAATCGCTGTTCGTCATCAACTAACAAAATCGAAATATTTTCAGTTGCGTTCATTGTCCTATCTCTCACGATCGTATTTTAACATCATCGGGAGCAAATTAGATGTGATAGCTTATGGGGAGATCGTAGCACAATCCCATCGAACATCATTGGGTAAGAACGCAACTAATAAATCGATATCGCTATCGGCACGAAAATCTTCTCGCAGTACGGAACCGAATAAAGAAAGTTCGAGAATTTTCCAGCGATCGCAAAATGCTCCAATGTCTGTATCGTTTAACTGAATCGGCAGATCTTTGAGTGCGGTCATTGCCAACAAATCCAAATTCTGACACAATTTCCCTATAACAACTAGTGGCGCGACACAGCTAATTGAGTAGAATAGATTGCAGAGAAAGCCTTGAAAACAAGAGCGATCGCTCCCATACAATTCGAGTGTTTTCCTTCTCGATTGAGGAGAAAGCAAACCATTCTGTTAGAGCCAATTGCGGTTAAAACTTAAGTCAGATGACGAATTCGCAATCGGAATTAAATCCTGAAACCTGTAGTTTTTAGAGTCCGTCGAAATTTTCAACGCTACCATTGTCGAAATTGCAGGAGTGGGAAAACATTTGGCGATCGCTGCACTATTTTAGTCGTGTCACGCCAGTAGGGTGAGTTGGGGTGCGATCGCCCTTTCAAGTTTTTAAAAACCGCTTGAGTGGTTTGATGAACCAACGATGGGTGAAGGCGAGGAGCGGGGAATAAGAAAAACGAACGAACTGCGGATAAAGGGGAATAAAGGGTAAGTTTTTCCGACTGTAACGCACAGCTAATCGTCGAGCAAGAGGAAAAATATCGCGTCGATAAATATCGATTTGCCAATTTTGGATTAATTTCTCCAAGATTTTTGGATCGTATATTTTTTCTAACGCCTCGGCTGCTCTCCCTCTAACCCACCCATTCGAGTCGTTGAGAGCGGCAATTAAAGGCTCTACTGCTCTCTCA
>JBFRWJ010000506.1:0-6575 GCA_051439525.1 Spirulina sp.
TATCAGTGATTAAACTAATTTGAGGTCGGGGTATTCGGCGAGAATGTCGTCGGTGCTGAGGGTGTCTCCTTCGGCTTGGGGTGTCCAGAGAATTTCCAAGGCGAGGAGGCGATCGCTGCCGATACCGCCAATAGCTCGCAAGGATTGGGTTAAGTCTTCGCTGTTATTAATTTTGGGTAACTCGAGTTTCCCTTCTGCTCCAACTAAGAGGGTGACGATAATATATTCTCCCACTTCCGCGCGAATTTGTTGGGCGAGATCCTCCGCCGCAGAAGGAAGTTTGATGTCGCTGCTTTGCACTTGGCGATCGACGTTAGAGAGGGTTTCTGCGGTAAATTTACTGCGTTCGGAAAGTGCCAATTGATTGAATTTGGCTTCTGCGGTTTCGAGTGCTGTCGTTTGAGACACTGTCGCGCCGTAAACCCAATATTCGGGATGGCGCAATAAGGCCAAACTTACTTCTTGTAAGACTTTAGCGCGTCCGGCACTCGTTCCCGTATCTGCCGTCCGTCCGAGGCGATCGAGATCGGCTTTGAGGTTGCGCGCTTCAGCCAGTAGCCCCACTTGAACTTTACCGACGGAAACCTTGGTATTGCGAGCCGTTCCGGTATTATCTCCCCCCCCCAAACTCACGCCGCTATTGCGCAGGGTATTGACCAGAAAACTGCCCAAAGCAATGAGAATGAGCAGGGTAAACAAACTTCCTCCTCCCCCAAAGCCAAAGAAGGGAATGAAAAAAGGAAAGCCAAAACCCCAACCCGGAGAGCGATAATAGCCCCCTCCCCCGGTCGCAGGACTGCGACTGGGGGCAGAATAGGAGCGGGAGGGAGCGCGAAAGGAACCGCCGCCAATGCGTCCCCCACTGCGACGGGCAAGGGCTTCATCGCTGTGAGCAAACGTTAATATCAAAATTAAAATGCAGGCAAATAGAGTTTTTAAGAACGGTTTGAGATGGGCTAAGAGTTTTGGCAACATGATGGTTTAGTATTTTTCATTACAGTTCTCAATTTAGCAAAATCCTTGACTCCTTGCGATCGCTGTCCAGAGTATCGCAGTCTTTCTCAAAATCATTAAGAGTGCGAATATCCTTGTAACAATTCGTGAAGTTTGCTTAAATTGAGCTGTGAGCAATGCGGGATCCCTCCCATGCAAGTTTGTTGCCTTGCTCAAAAATCTACATCTCTAGGTAAGGAGTGTTCATCATGGAAGGATGTCTCAGAGTCGGTCAACCCGCTCCAGATTTTACGGCAACTGCCGTTTTCGATCAGGAATTTAAAACCCTGAAGCTCTCTGACTATCGCGGTAAATACGTCGTTCTCTTCTTTTATCCTTTGGACTTCACTTTTGTTTGCCCTACGGAAATCATCGCCTTTAGCGATCGCTATGAGGAATTTAGCAAGATCGACACGGAGATTCTCGGGGTTTCCGTCGATAGCGAATTTTCTCACCTTGCCTGGATTCAAACCGATCGCAAGGAAGGGGGAATTGGCGATATTGCTTATCCGATCGTGTCTGACATCAAAAAGGAAATTAGTACGGCTTACAATGTCCTCGATCCCGATGCTGGGGTTGCTTTGCGCGGACTCTTCATCATTGATAAAGAGGGGGTTATCCAGCACGAAACGGTGAACAATCTTTCCTTCGGACGCAGTGTTGATGAAACCTTGCGCACTTTGAAAGCGATTCAATACGTGCAATCTCACCCCGATGAGGTTTGTCCGGCGGGATGGGAAGAAGGGGATAAAACGATGGTGCCGGATCCGCAAAAGTCGAAAGTTTACTTTGCTGCTGTTTCTTAATCCAGCATTTCTCGGGGGGAGGCGATCGCTGCGGTTGCCTCCTTTTAATTCAGATAAATTTCATGCTGAGATCGAGCCAATGCGATCGCGTGATGGGGGCGCTACTGGAAATATAATCAACCCCAGTTTGGGCAATCTCGCGGATGGTTTTTAAGGTAATATTGCCCGAGGCTTCGATGAGCAGGGAAGGATCGCGATCGCGAATCATTTCTACGGCTTCTCTCATCGTCTCCACGGTCATATTATCGAGCATGATAATATCTGCTTTATGTTCTAAGGCTTCTCGCACTTCATCTAGGGTACTGGTTTCGACTTCAATGGTTAAAGGATAGGGGAGGGTGGCGCGAACCCGAGCGATCGCTTTACCAATGCCACCGGCGGCGCGAATGTGGTTATCTTTAATCATGGCAGCATCATCGAGTCCCATGCGGTGATTGGTTGCACCGCCGATTTTTGTGGCATATTTTTCCAAGATTCTTAAACCGGGGGTGGTTTTGCGGGTATCGACAAATTGGGTGGGGAGATCTGCGATCGCGTCTACATATTGGCGAGTTGCTGAAGCGATGCCACTCAAGCGCATGGTTAAATTCAAGGCGACTCTTTCTCCCATGAGTAAGGCATCAAAAGAGCCTTCCAAATGCGCGATTGTCGTTCCCAATGGGTATAATTTTCCCTCCTTAATGTTGGGTACAAAGCAAACTTCTGGTTCGAGGAGATGAAAAACGCGAGCGGCGATGGGCAATCCGGCAATCACGCCTTCCTCTTTTAAGATCCAGCTTGCTTTTCCCGGACGGATTTCCGAGGCGAGCAACCCTTGGGTGGCGCGATCGCCCCGTCCGATATCTTCTAAAAGCCAGTTTTTTAAACTAGGATCGAGGACGATCCACGGCGGTAATGTCATTTCAGTTATCAGTTATCAGTGAACAGTAAACGGGTGCATCTCAGTTTTGCAAATACATAATTCTGCTACTCATCGAATTGACGCATATGCCCCCTAAATCCCCCGACTTCGGGGGACTTCCGGACTCCGGTTCCCCCAAGGTTGGGGGCTAGGGGGCTGCTGGTTTACGAATTTGAGATGCACTCACAGTAAACAGTTACAGTTATCAGTGAACTCTCATCGATTCTATCAACAATCTCTAATTGATTTTAGCAGGAAAATGCGCTTTTATTGACGGGGCGATCGCGATTTGGCGATTCCCCATTTTGTCAGTTTATAGGCGAATATTGCCATGATTAAGCTACCAATTACGGTAATGAGGAAGGGATGAGGTAAAGTAACGTTGAGTTCGATTTTTTTCTCGTTGGGCCAAAACCAAGGTTGCGTCATGACACCCGAACCCGAGGCAAACAGAGCGCCGATCGCAATCCCTACCCCGATCGCTTGAATTTCTTCTTGGATTGCTTGTTCGGCTGCTTCTCTTTTTTGCTGTTGTTGTTGTTCTCGTTTTTCGCGATCTTTTTCCATTTTTTGACGATCGCGATCGCGTTCGGCTTGGTCGATTTCGATTAGTCCTCGTACTGTTGCGATCGCTTTATCGAGTAGGCTCGATCCTTGTTGAAAATATTTTAAATCGGCGGCAATTTGTTGTTGAAATGCGGGACATTCTATGCTAGCAAAATCGGCAAAGTTTTTGAGGGGATTTCGGGCGAGTTGTTCGATGCGATCGAGGGTATATTGATAGTTACTGGCGTTGATGGCGATGGTATTGCGAGCATATTCTAAGTTGCGCAGTTGTTGGGAATAGCTTAGGGAGATTTTGAGAAGCTCTTTCAGGAGGTCTTTTAAGGTAGCGAGATCGGCATGGGGTAGAGGTTCGGCATCGGCGCGATCGCGGATGTATTTCTCTTCAAATTGTTGCAAGAGTTGTTCGTTTTCTGTGGCGAGGCGATCGGCTTCTTTATAAAAGAAACGGCTTTGTTGATAGCTGCGGACAATTTTATGATAATAGAGCAATAATTCTGGGAGTTCCCAATAGCAGTTTTGCAGGATGAGGGAGGGAGTTTCATCAAAAAAGAACCAAACCAATAAATGTCCGTAGGGATTTTCGGCGATCGGGGCTTTCGGATTGCCGTATTCGTATAAATAGCCGCCAAATAAGTTAGAAATTTTATAGAGTCGGGGACAGTTTTCGGGATTTTCGAGGGGCAATAAGTTTAGGATGCACTCTCTCGCTAAATCGGTTAAATCTTGGGGATGGAACGGACGCGATCGCGCCAGATAAGCGGTTAGGAATAGGGTTTGACCTAAGCTGCCCATCCCTTCCTCGGGTTGCAGGCAGTTTTGCGGGTTGAGTCGCGCTAAATCGGTAATTTCACACTCATCCTCTCCGACTTTTTCGGGGTAAAAAATATTCAGGTGCAGGGCGTAACTATCGTGAATGAATTGGGGGTAGGCAAATCCTTCTAAGGTCGCATCTTCGCTGCTAAAATATTGATAGCGCCTGCCTTCGGAGAGTTCGGTTTCTTGCAGGAGATCGAAATGCCAAGAGGGGCGATCGCGGCGGATTTTCAGTTCGGTTTTGATGGCAAAAGCGGTTAAGATTTGTTCGTATTTTCGAGCGACCCATTGGGGGGTAATCTGGGCGAGAGCTTGAGGATCTTCTGTTTGTCCTTCGTGGAGTTGGTAGGCAAACCAATGAATATTCGGGGCGTACAGTTTTTCGGGGATGTCACTCATTTTTGGCTCTCTTCTCTTGCTTTTTTAGTCAGGTCGATGACGAGAGCTTTATTATAAATGATTCCGGCTCTTTCGCTGGCGAGGGGTGGGGGAATGGGTTTCCCTTTCTTCGCCATTTGAATGCGAATTTTTGGCCAATTGTCTCGATTTAAACTGGCTGCGATCGCGGGATATTTGTCGCACCAATCGAGAATGGTATTGGCGATCGCAACAGAATTATCGGCACTTTCTGCTAAGCTGTTTTCTAGGGTAACGAGATCCTGCCATGCTTCGGGGGTGAAGGGGGAAGCGGCGCGATCGGGGTTATCTTTTTCCCGTTCGAGGAGGGTAAGGAAGTCTTGAATGACGCGATCGGATTCTGTTAGCATGAGAACTTGTAATCGATGGGTTGGTCTTGGGGTTGATGACAATGCCAAAATTATAGCAAGATCCGCCTAGGGTTGAAACCCAAGGCTCATAGCCAAAACCCGTAAACGGGTTGGATTCCCATTATTAAATTAATGTGAATTCGCGATAAGCTGAAACCCGGATTCGCTCTTTGGCTGTCACCTCCATTCCCTCGTAAAATGAGTGGCAAAATCGCCTTAACTCGAACTGGCATTAAATTAACTCTCGCTTCCCTAGCCTTCTTTAGATGGCTTTTGCTATGAGACTTGGAATTCATTCCAAGGCGGACTATATTTGGGTCATTAAATTGTCTTTCTCATTCTAGATTCGCCTCGGGTTAATGAAAGTTAAGAAAATCAATCGGTAATGAGATTGTCTTTCTTCTTGCCGATCCGCCTAGGGTTGAAACCCAAGGCTCATAGCCAAAACCCGTAAACGGGTTGGATTCCCATTATTAAATTAATGTGAATTCAGGATAAGCTGAAACCCGGATTCGCTCTTTGGCTGTCACCTCCATTCCCTCGTAAAATGAGTGGCAAAATCGCCTTAACTCAAACTGGCATTAAATTAACTCTCGCTTCCCTAGCCTTCTTTAGATGGCTTTTGCTATGAGCCTTGGAATTCATTCCAAGGCGGATCGACAGCGAGAAAGAAAAATTAATTACCGTTTAATTACCGATTTATGTCCTTAACCTCCATCAGCCCAAAACGAACTGTGTCAATTCTCTCGAGGGAGCGCATTTTTTCCCAACTGAGATGCACCCATTTTATAACCCAATGGTACCAAAAGCCGCCCAATATTGGGGAGGGGCAAAAGGAGCATCGGCGGAGTAGAATCGGCGCAAGCGAATTTGATATTGTGCGATCGCCTCTTCGGGAAGTTTCAGATCCGCTTTTAACCAGTGGAGGAAGTCCGATCGCGAGACGGTTTTCAGCCAATTTTGGGCGCGTTGCAGGGCGATCGCGATGGGGATATCATCTTCTAATTCCCAATAGAAGCGGATGGCTAAAAAGGCGGTGGCGAAGTCGTCTACGCACCAAAAACTACTCACCACGGATTCGGCTCCGGCATATAAGAAACCACTGGCTAAACCGATATATTCATCCGTGTTTCGAGTGGAAATCAAGCCGCTTTCGCAAGCGGACAGCATGACGAGACGACAGGGGAAAAGATCGAGGTTAGCGTAAATTTCTTGGAGGGTGAGTCCTTGGGTGGTGGTGTCAAATCTGCGTCCGTTTCGGAGGGTCAGTTCTTGGCGTTCTGGGGGATCTGTGGGGGATGTATCCTCGGCTAAAATGAGGGCGGAGTTCAGGGGATTTTCGCTGTCAAAGGCTCCGTGACAGGAAAAATGAGCAAAAACACTCTCCCGCAGTTTGGTCAGGGTTTCTGGGGAATTGAAGGCGGTTTTGCTGGCTTGTTTGTTTTTCAGAATGTAAGTGTGAGGATCGAAGGGTTTGCGAATGGCGTTCACTTCGACTTCGGTGTAGCGGAGGTCTTCGGTGGGGTTTTGGATGGCGAAGAAGGGCGGGGTCTCCCAAGTGCCACGGTAGCGGCGTTGTTGCAGGTGGTGTAAAATTTGGCAACTGGGGGCATAGCGCACGCCCCCCGGAAAGCGTTCGGGTAACGAGATCACTTGCTCTTCACTGGTGTCTGATTCACCGATAACTGATAACTGATAACTGGTGACTGAGATGGGGAACAGGTGCAG
>JBFRWJ010000507.1:0-30902 GCA_051439525.1 Spirulina sp.
GTTACAATTTGTTTCAATTTCTTTAAAAGCAAATCTGGAGATTGGCCTATCGATCTCCTCAAACATAATAAAATCCGTCAAATAAATTGCCATTAACGGTTTTATTTCAGGCTTGCGTTCTCTTTTATCAAATAATTGTTGCGAATAGCTCTTAGCTGCATGATAGAGAACTCGCTTGCCCAAAGTTTTTAAATTTAAGACTTGCAGATCGAAAATACATTTATGTTCTCCATTGAGAGTTGCTTTTAGGGTTAAGGGATGATTCTCTTCCGCAACGAGCGATCGCTCATTAAAATTGGCAATTTCTACGGATTCAATCAGAGAATCTTCTTCATAAAGTAGAGCATTTAAAAAACTCGACAAAATCTCTTGGCTTTTGGGAGAACCAAAAATTCTTTTAAAAGCAAAATCAGTTTTGGGATCGATAAAGTTCATATTTGTTATTGGTTGTTGGTTATTGGTTATTTGTTATTCTCTAACTGGTGACTGGTGACTGGTGACTGCTAAAAGTTCTCTAATCCAATACTTCAAATTTTAAATAGGGAAGTAACACTTCGGGGATTTTAATCGTCCCGTCGGGTTGTTGATAATTTTCCAGAATAGCGGACATGGTTCGACCGATCGCGAGTCCCGAGCCATTGAGGGTATGAACGTATTTCGTTCCCTTTTTCCCAGCTTCCTTAAATCGAATATTCGCGCGTCTGGCTTGGAAATCCCAACAATTAGAACAACTGGAAATTTCCCGATATTTGCCCGCAGAAGGCAACCAAACTTCAATGTCATAACATTTTGCCGCACTGAATCCCAAATCTCCCGTACACAATTCGATAACGCGGTAGGGAAGTTTCAGTGCTTCTAAAATTGCCGTGGCATTTTTAACCATTGCCTCGAGTTCTTCCATTGAAGTCTCGGGGGAAACCAACTTTACCATTTCCACCTTATTAAACTGATGCAAGCGAATTAATCCGCGAGTATCCTTCCCGTAACTTCCCGCTTCCCGACGAAAACAAGGAGTATAAGCACAATGATGAATGGGAAGTTCGGCTGCATCGAGAATTTCCTCGCGATATAAATTTGTTAGGGGAACTTCTGCGGTAGGAGTCAACCAAAGGTCATCCTCCGCACATTGAAAACTTTCTTCAGCAAATTTTGGCAGTTGTCCGGTTCCCATTAAACTTTGCGTGTTGATCAGCACCGGAGGCATTACTTCTACATAACCTGCCTCGATTTGGCGATCGAGCATAAAGTTAATTAAAGCGCGTTCTAAAGCTGCTCCTTTCCCGAGCAAATTCACGAATCGACTTTGTGCAATTTTGACGGCGCGTTTAAAGTCGAGAATGCCCAACTTTTCTCCAATTTCCCAATGGGGAAGAATCTCTTTTCCTTCTCTTAAATACTCGTCTCCCCACCTGCGGATCTCGACATTTTCCGTTTCATTGGCTCCCACGGGACTAGAGTCTGCGGGCAAATTTGGCAGTTGCAACAGGAGTGCGTTAATTTGGGCAATCAGTTCCTTTTCTTGGGGTTCTAATTCTGCCAATTGCGTTTTAACTTGATTTCCCTCTTCTTTTAAGGCTTTAATCTCTTCGCTTTTGGGATCGCCTCCCTTTTTCATCTTCTGTCCGATCGCTTTCCCGATCTCGTTGCTGCGTGCTTGTAATTGATTGCGGGTTTTTTGTAATTCTCGCTGTTGCTTGTCCAATTCAAGGATCGGGGACAGATTGTAGTCTCCTCCTCGGCGATCGAGGCGATCGCTCACGAATTCTGGATTTTCGCGGATTTGTTTGAGATCTAGCATTTTGGGGAATAGAGAATGGACAACAATCGATCGCGACGATCGATGACTGATTACCAGTTACCAAATTAACGAATAATGCGCTTTAAGAGTAGTAGGGGAGAGATAATTCCGACAAAGTGGGCAGCAATAAGATTGGTATTGGCTTGGATGACGAGGAGATCGATCGAGTTGAGTAATCTTTTCGGATCGAGAGCGCCGATCGCTTCAGTAGGGGAGTAAAGAACTTTCGCTAAAGCAAATCCTACATTAACTTCTGCCCCAACAATCGTCAGCAGCATCCCCGCTAAATTCACTATTAACCCCCCTTGAATTACCTTAATCGCATCGGCTCGATCGAGACGTTGGTTAGAATTGGGATGTTGCGGCACGATCGCGATCGCCATGTAGCGAAAAAAATAATAAATACTCATCCCCAAAGCAATCAACCCTAAGATTGCACAAAATACGCCAAATTCGGTTTCTCGGGTATTGGAAATATTGCTTGGGTCGATAAAACTGGAACTGGCAAACAGAACGGTAATGGTAGAAATTACACCCAATATCAGTTGAATCACAAGGACAAAAACAAGGAGTACGAGTATCATGCTAAAGAGAGAGTTCGACAGCACCAAAAATTTCCTCACGATCTCGAATCACTCGCGAATTCTGGATTTTCGCGAATTTGTTTGAGGTCTAGCATTGTTGTGATTGTGATTTGTGATTTGTGATTTGTTGTTGGTTGTTGGGAAAAGAACGAACAACCAACAACCAACAAACCAATTAGCGAGTAATGCGATTTAAGAGTATCAGGGAAGAAACAATTCCGGAAAAGTGAGCGGCGATCGTATTGGTATTGGCTTGAATGACGAGGAGATCGATGGAGTTGACCAATTTTCTGGCATCGAGGTTGGCGAATGCTCCCGGGGGATTGGCAAGAGCTTTGGCTAAAACCAATCCGACATTAGCTTCTGCGCCAATAATTGTTAGTAGCATGCCAATCAAATTCACCACCAGTCCTGCCCGAATCACTTTAATGGTATCCGCGCGATTGGGACGTTGGGAAGAATTGGGATTTTGCAGCATTTCGGCAATTGCCATGTAGCGAAAAGAATAATAAATCCCAATGCCTAAAGCAACTAAACCCAAAATCGCAGAGAATACACCCAGTTCTGTCCCTTGGGTATTAGCAATATTGTTTTTGTCGATAAAACTAGAACTGGCAAAAAGGACGGTAACGGTAGAAATTACACCCAACACCAGTTGAATCCAAAATCCGATCCGACCGGCCCATTTGAGGTCGGCGGATGCTTGCCGGACTTTTTGGGGGATGGGAGTGGTAACTTGCTGGGATTTTTGGAGGATGGGGGATGTCAGATCGCCCCGCTTTTTTTCGCTCATTGGCTCTTTAATCTCGCGATCGCCTCGGAACTTTGTCTTTTCACTCTAGCAAAGTTATTGCGCTAGTAGTCCAAAGCGCGATCTAGCTCTCACAAGAAAAAACGAAAATCCATCGGGTTAGTCGGGATTGGTCTGACGCTCCCACCTCTCGAATCGATTTGGCGTGATGAGCTGCGATAATTTGCTGAAGAGATTTTGAGGAGGTGCGATCGTGACTATAATACAAATAGACCCAATGCGTACTGATTCTGTTAGGAGTTAAGATGGCGAATTTGACTCTCGATCTAGAAACCGTCAATTTGACTGATGAACAATATTATCAGTTGTGTATGAGAAATAAGAATCTTCGCTTTGAACGCAACGCTAATGGAGATTTAGTCATTATGCCCCCCGCAGGTGATGAAACCAGCAACCGCAATGGAAGGTTAACACAACAATTATTTAACTGGTCTGATACTAATGAATTAGGAATTACCTTTGATTCATCAGGAGGTTTTACATTGCCAAATGGTGCAGAACGTTCCCCCGATGCCTCATGGATTCCTCTGGAAAAATGGGAACAAATCCCTCCGGAAGAACGAGAAAAATTTAGCACAATTTGTCCGGATTTTGTCGTAGAATTAATGTCTCCCAGCGATTCATTGAAAGCAACTCAAGAAAAAATGCAAGAATATTTGGAGAATGGTGCAAAATTGGGATGGCTGATTAATCGTAAAAAAAGACGAGTAGAAATTTATCGACAAGGTAAACATGTAGAAGTTTTAGAAAATCCTTCAACACTTTCAGGGGAAAATATATTACCCGGATTTGTTTTGAAATTATCCAAAATTTGGTGAATATTATTGCGTTTTAAGACTCCGAAATTATAGGCTTGAAAAAATCCCGCGCTAAAACTCTGTTCTAGCACGGGGGAATATCGCAACTCATTTAAGATCAAGACTTATCTAATTGCTTTCTCAAATCTTCTAATTCTGCATCTACGGGAGGAGAGGTACTCGCCCCGGGTAATGCTCCTTGGTTGGGAGAAGAACCGCCCAACATTTGCGCCTTCATCGCAGCGAGTTCGTCATCGATATCGCTACCACTTTCGAGAGCTGCGAATTGACTTTCGAGATCCGTGCCTCCCAACTCTCCAGCCGCTTGAGAGCGAGCTTCCATCTCCAGTACCTTTTCTTCCATGCGCTCGAAGGCAGCCATCGAACCGCTCGTATTGAGAGAACCGATGGTACTTTGCAGTTGTTCGTTCGCCTTAGCTGCCTGTACCCGTGCCTTGAGCATATCTTTCTTGGTTTTGGCTTCCGAAATTTTGCTCTCTAAGGCAATCAAATTTTTTTTCAGGGTTTGAACTTGATTGGTTTGCGCGTCGAGCTGCACCTTGAGTTGAGCGGAAGTATCCCCACTACTTTTTTTGCGTTGCAGCGCCTCGCGAGCGAGATTTTCATCTCCTTTAGAAAGGGCGAGTTGGGCGCGTTGATGCCACTGGTTGGCATCTGCTTGGTTTTTGTTGTATTGCTGTTCGGTGCGTTTTTGAGTCGCAATAGCCCGGGCGACGGCTTGGCGCAACTGCACCAAGTCCTCCTGCATATCGATAATAGACTGCTCCAGAACTTTCTCTGGGTCTTCAGCTTTACTTACCATGTCGTTGAGGTTGGCTCTGACGACTCTGCTCAGGCGATCGAATAATCCCATGACGTTGTTAATCCTATTGAAAACGGGCGGAACTGATTGATAAAAATGCAGCCAGAGTAATTTTGGCGTGCGCTTAAGATTTATTTATGTTTTTCGCTATTCTCTAGTCTAGCTTTTTGGGGGGTTTGCTTGCCATTATTGCGATTTTGCTGCTGTTGGGAGCAATTATGAAAAATTTGTTACATTTGTTTTCTAATTCCTTACATACACTGGGAGGTAGGAATCTTCCTGACGAACTTAATCGATCTTTAACAAACGGATACTTATTATGATTTCCTGTCCTTGCTGCAATGGAGCGATGCTGATGTATGCCCGAAAGGGTCGTGCCTACTGGTTTTGTCCGAATTGCCATCAAGAAATGCCCGATTTGTTGAACGTGATGATGACTGCCAACCAAGAACGGCACAAAATTCAATCTCTTTCGTCTCCCTTGTTGCCTGAATCTACCGATTCATTGTTGTCTCAACCTGCTGAAGTCGGCTAGCCCACAACGAATAACCAATAACCCACAACTAAGTCAATTGTTCTAAATCTGCCAAAGCGCGATCGCGATAAACTCCGTACCGTTCTCGTTTATTGCGAATGCGTTTGACCAAAGGGGGTAAAATCCCAAAATTCGGGGGCATGGGCTGAAAATGCTTAGCAGAGGCAGAGGTAATAAATTCAAACAATGCCCCCATCATCATTGTTTTTGGGAGAGCGATCGGCTCTAACCCCAAGATTAATCGCGCTGCATTCGTCCCCGCCAACCAACCTCCCGCCGCCGCCGCCGCGTAACCTTCGGTTCCCACCAATTGACCCGCCGCGAGGAGTGAAGACCGTTTTTTGAATTGTAGGGTGGGTTCGAGGAGTTGGGGAGAGTTAATAAAAGTATTGCGGTGCATGACTCCCATGCGCACGAATTCGGCTTTTTCTAACCCCGGAATGAGGCGAAACACCCGTTTTTGTTCTCCCCAACGCAGATTGGTTTGAAAGCCTACCATGTTCCACAGTTGCCCTTCTTTGTCTTCTTGGCGCAATTGTACCACGGCGTAGGGGCGCTTATCTTGATTTTCCGGTGCTTTAAAGTCGCCGTAACGGGAGTCGAACAAGCCGACGGGTTTGAGGGGTCCGTAACGCATGGTATCTTCTCCCCGTTGTCCCAGTTCTTCAATGGGGAGACAGCCTTCAAAAAACTTCGCATTTTCCCGTTCAAAGTCCTTAACGGGGGCTTGTTCGGCGTTGCAGAGTTCTTGCCAAAAGTGCAGGTACTCTTCTTGATTGAGGGGACAATTGAGATAGGCTGCTTCTCCTTTATCGTAGCGGGAGGCGAGGAAAGCGATATCTTTATTGATGGAGTCGCCGACGATGATGGGACTGGCGGCATCGAAAAAGCTCATATAGTCCATCCCCGTGAAGGCTTGCAGGTCTTGGGCTAGGCGATCGCTGGTTAAGGGTCCGGTGGTGAGAACGACTACGCCATCAGGGGGAATTTGGGGGATTTCTTCCCGCCTCAGTTCGATGAGGGGATGTTGGGAGAGGATTTCTGTGAGTTCTTTGCTGAAAAGGGCGCGATCGACGGCTAAGGCTCCCCCGGCGGGAACTTGATGTTCGTCGGCTTTCCCGATGACGATCGACCCCAAGCGGCGCATTTCGACCTGGAGGAGTCCGGCGGCGCGATCGCTTTGTTTGGCTCCAAAGGAGTTACTGCACACCAATTCTGCCAGTTCTTGGCTGTGGTGGGCAGGGGTCATTTGTACGGGGCGCATTTCTGACAAAATGACAGGGACTCCGGCGCGGGCGATTTGCCACGCGGCTTCTGTTCCGGCGAGTCCGCCGCCAATTACGCGCACGGGAGAATGAGTCATTTCAGTTATCAATTATCAATTATCAATGGGGTGCGATCGGGCTTTCAATCTCTTTTTGACATTATTACAAAAATTTGCGGGGTGCGGTGCGATCGCATGGGTTGTTTGGAGAATTGCGATCGCTAAAATCTTATAGTTCATGTACCAAAATTTACATTTAGTATTCATCCTCATCAAATATTTGTTTGAAGGTAGCAATATCAGAGTTAACGGATTTTATCAGCGAATCAAAAAACTTACGGACAGGCGTTCCCTTGGGAAAACGTTTTGCGATCGCAGTTGCTTCATCTCGTAAAGCTATATCTTCTGGAAATGGTTCTCCGGGTATACCCACACGCACTTTTAAAGGATCGATACATAATAAGTTTTTTTGCACTACTTCATAGCATCGATCGTTAACTTCATAGGCTTGTTCGAGTAAGTTGGCTATAAAGTCTAAATGATCGGATATGAAACCTGAATGGAAATTGATAATCAATTTGCTCGTTGCTTCAATTTTTGTTGCATCTTTGGTTTGAATCCACTCGTTAAGCAGTTCGATACTTTCAGGAGTAATATCAAGAACAGATTGATTGTTCAATTTCTCTATATAAGTTAATGACATCTCTTTATAGAGCATTTTATATAATTCTTCTAGTTGAGAAAATGTGGATATCTGACTTTCATCTGATGATCTTAAAATAAAATACAGTGTCGATATTAGATTTAATTCGTTGAAGAAATAGCAAAATAATTTACATATTATAAAATACCAGCTTATTGGATTTTGTTTATCTTCTACAAAAAAGTCAATTTGCAATTCACAAATAAACCAAAGATCTCGAATCAGTCTCAACATATCTTTATAATCTTCTGTATTGCATAGATAATGCAAAAAATTTTCATGGTTATATGTACCATAAGGTAGAGCATCATATTGAAAGTCATCTTTTGTTGCTTTTGCTTCAATTCTGACCAATATCAGATTAAATACAGAATATGGTATTTTTGGGACTGCATACACCATAAATTTACTAATATAGTAAGTATCTAAGCTCTCAACTTCTTCCAATTTATTTAATAGTGTCTCTAGTTCTTCAACATTCAAAATATCCAAATAGTTTGAATCAATAAAGATTGAACTAAGAGATTTAAATAGTGACTCTGCCAAATCCACACTCTTGTCAACATTAACATTTAATGCTAGAGAAATAGGTAGTTTTGGGTTTTGCTCCAATCTCCTCAAAGAGGAAATAGCAGATTGTTTAACTTCACTATGAGGATGACTTAAAAGTTTTTGAATAAGTTCATAGAAAAGCTCTGAATCGATTTCACTTTGCCAAACCCAGTAGTGTTGTGCAAATGATTGGCAAATCGATACATTTTTGCTGTTGATAGCACATTGAATAATTTTAATAATCTTCTCATTATTAAAATTTCTTGCTTGATAAAGCATTAAACAAAAATGTATTGCAAGTGGAGAGTATCCTATTTCTAAAACTTGTTCACACAATTCTATAGCGTAACTTGGATTAAGGCTAGAAAGAGATTTTAAGAAGCGATTCTCTACAGGTGTTCTATTAGCAGAAATGATTCCTAAACGTTCGTTTAGGATTTGAAGACCTTGATATGGTAATGGATATTGTTTTAAAAAGATTTCCGCTAGTTCTTTGGTAATCCCATTGTAAAACCTTTCAGACTCGCTCCAATCAGTATCAAGAGCATTTACTGTTGAAGTCCAAAGATAGTTATTTATCAACGTTCCTGTTAACTTTAATTTATCGGTTTTTGGAATTGAGGTGATAATATTTTTTGCTTTTTGTTGTACCGCATTTGAGAGAGTCTGTTTAGTAAACCAATTCAACTCTGCCATAGTTTTTAATTGAATCAATGGTTCTATATCGCTGGAAACAACAGAATAAATGATTTCTAGGATTTCCAATTGCTCTAACTCCCATTGTTTATTTATTTCTTGTACGGGTTTATTGTTGCGATCGTGGACAAATCGCAGTGCTTTTTTTGAACTTTCTAAAGCTCTTAAAGTAACCGAAACATTATTAGATTGCAATAACTTTTTTATGATTTTTAGAGCTTCTTTACGAATTTCTCGAGTTTTTTCTGGATCTACTAAACGCATAGAGGTTGTTATAGTTTTTCTATCAAAGCTACTAAATTGAATCTCTTTTTTGAAAAATGGATCGAGGATATCTAGAGGTGAATAGAGATAAGTATGAACATCAGAATCTTGAAGCCATCGTTTAATTGCTTCAAGAACTTTCCAGTTAAATTGGAGAGGTTTATTGATGCCATATCCAGCTAGACCGATCAAAATTCCAATTGATTCAGGTGGATTATTACGCGGTCTAATGGGATCGTCTCTTCCAAGTTGCCATAACAGATCGCAACAAATAGGCAAATAATCAAATGTATAACTAATTTTTTTTAGTATTGCTGGAAGTCTAGATAATACGTCAGAGTAGGTACGTTGATAGTATTCGGATGTATTTTCATCTTCTGATGTGACAACAGGATTGCGAATTGAAAACTGTACAATGTCTAATGAGCGTTCTGGCTGATAATATGCAATTTTGTCAATGAACTTCAGTAAAATAGATCTATCGAGATTTGATGATTGTTGAAATGTATCTCTTAAATTTTGCCAGATATTATCTAGCAAATCTATTTCTTGTTCGCTGCTAGAACGAATTCGCCAATCTAATTCAGCTAAATTACGCAGTACTTGTGCGAGAAAAATTTCTTTAAATGTTTCAAAAATTTCTTCTGCATATCCAGTCGAATCTCCTTGCTCTGTTAAACAAGCTCTATGCAGAATACGATCGGCAAGTACATCAGGTGTAATGCGTAGATTATTACCGCGACGCAATAGCACACCTACTTCTTCGAGCGTTCCGAGATTATGAATTAATGTTTTTCGATCTATATTAATAAATTCTGTAGCTGCTTGTATAAATTGTTCGTTGTTAATTTGGATAGGTGAAACAGCAGCAATCAGTTCTAAGATTTTACTGCAAACATTAGGCTTAATTTGATTGCTAACTTGTCCGATTAAAACATCTTGAAATCGACTGAGAACTTTACGTCGAAATTCTTCATTGCGTTCTAGCAAATCTAGCGGAATTGATCGATCTGCCAATAACTGACCACCAATTACGGTAACTAAAGGAGAGTCGCGAGCAATTGCTGCTAATTGCTCGGCGAAATGAATGTATTTTTGTCCAAGCGCCTCGCGTGCCAGAGCTTTCATTTCCGAAGAACTTAAGTCTTTCAGTTCATCCAACTTTAAATAATCAATCCCATCTCGCTCTAGTAGAGATTCCAGAAATTGAATAGCATGGGGACGACAAGAAAGAATTAATTTGATTTCAGGCTGTTGACTTCGGATTTGCCGATTGATAAGATGGAATAAAATTTCTATTTCCTGTTCTCTTCTATGAGCATCATCCAGAACGATAAGACATAAAGATTGGGTAAAATCATTGACATTGTCGGATGTAATAGATAGAGATTCTTCAACAAACCAAAGCTGTAAATCTGAATAATTGAAGTTTTTTGCAAATTCATACAGTATTTTGGTTTTTCCAATACCACCACGTCCAGATAAAATCAAAACTTGTTTTTCACTTGATTTCACAAAATCGTGTAGTTTTTCAAGTACATTCTTTCGCCCTTCCAAGTTCCAAGTATGTTTGAAGAGTCGATTCTCCTTCAGCCCAATATAGAAGAAATCTTCAAAAGATACAAATGGTTTTAACGATGATTTTCTTTGTCCATCAATATTTTCTTCTAAAAAATTCTTGATTGTATTTAATTTTTCAGTATCGAGATTAGGAATTATCTTTAAAAAATCTCGGAAGTCCCAAATATCCTTCTTGGTATCAAAACTAAAAGGAATATCCTGAATGATTTCATTTTTTATTTTGACATCAGAATAACTATTTTGTTTCTCGGTCAGAATAAAAACAATTACTCTATTATATTCTTTATAGAGTTCATGCTTAATAAATTGCCTTAAAGTTTTCTGAACTTTTTCGAGTTTGCGTGTAGCGGTAACTTGCATAGAAACTCTAGCTATTTTATCACCTAGATCGATACCGGGATAGTTGGGGTCGTCTTCAGAAAAATTCATATTTTCTAAATTTTCATAATGACAAATTTCTCTAAATAAAAATTTCGCTATTGTTATTTCCCCAACCTTATTAATATCTGTTCTGCCCATTGATGCAGATCCTTTCACTAGGCGAACAAAATGAACTATTAATTCATTAATTCGATTTTCTAAATTTAGACGATTCATATTGTATTGTAGTATTTTGAATATTTTTCAGACGAGACAAGATGCCAACTCATAAAAGCTACCATTCCTATTTGATTGAATCTTTAAAAGATCCAGCAGAAGCGGCTGCTTATTTAGATGCTGTCATAGAAGATGGCGAGATTGAGTATACTTTACTGGCATTAAAAAATGTAGCCGAAGCCCAAAAAAGTCAAATTGAGTTCAACTTAGAGAACTTTTATCGGTCACTCGATCGCAACGAAATCCCCGAACTGCTGAGAATTGCAAAACTCCTAAATGCGTTAGGGTTGAAACTCTCCGTAACAATCAAAGAAGAACAACTCGTTTAATAATAGCATGATTGACAAAATATTCAAATCGAGTCTAGTCTAGAGTTTGTTATGCCGAATGATGGACAACTCGACCAAGAGAAACGCGATCGCATCTCCATGACCGAAAATGACAAATACGATTTCCCGTGGAAAGAGTCCATTACCATTGACGATCTGGCCGCATCTCAAGAACTCGTGAATTCAGGCAAAAGCGATCGCGCTGAAAAATAATCCCTCGATCGCCGTTCGGCTGAGGGATCGCCGTCGAAAAGCTCTGTCGGGTCTAACGGGAGTCGCCACGGGAGGTTTCGGATGAATTTTTTCTCGGGAAACTTTTATCGGGATTCTGTCGTCACAGAGGCAAGATTTCCCGATAGGGATCGCGGGGTGCTGTAGAGAGAAAATGTGGTGTCCTTTACGTTGGGCTTCTTTGGGGATTTTTTTTTGCTCCTCCGAGATAAAAAAAACTGTTAATCTAGATTAAGGGAAGAGAATATTCAACGGTTTTAAATCGGGCGCTTTTTTGGGCGATCTCAGAAGATCCCTCGATCCGTGAAATCCTTTCTCTGTCTAGCATTCGCTTGCTTTTGAGCAAATGCCCCAGCATTTGGCAATGCAGTTTTAAATCGTTTTCAGTATTTCGGCGGAGAAAATTCCTCCCGAACTTGAAGAAACCAGCACGAAGATCGCTATACAATAGATCGGTAAGTAAAGCTAAGACTTGGTTTGATCTGCAATTTCACGCTCCTGATTCAATCTCTTGAATGATGAGTTCTGAAATCGGCAATGTCGAGTAAGCAATTCTACCGAGCAGAATATCGCGGCAGAATGCCTTGGAAAATGCCGAGAGAATCTCACGTATTGCGATCGCGCATCGAGCCAAAGCATTCACCAAACATATTCACCGATCTGCTGGGGTGCATCCACAGTTAACGCTGACAACTTGTGACTCAAAACAAGTTGATTTGAAGCAAGTTAATTTGAACGTTGTTAACTGGGAAACTTGACGGGTTAAACAAATGAAATTTGAAGATATTTACCAGTTCTTTCACAATCCCCCCCCGAACTATCTCAATAAAGAGTTGGCAGTTTGCTACATTCTGTCTGTCTTATTGAATGGCGAATCCTACGGCACGGAATTGATCGAGCAACTCGAGAAAACGCAACCAACTTACCGTTTATCCGATACGGTTCTCTATGGTGCCCTCAAGTTTCTCGAACAAGAACGAACGATTGCCGGGTATTGGAAAAAGGTGGAAGGCCGGGGTCGGCCTCGCCGCATGTATCAAATTTGCGAGGAAGCTCGCAAACAAGCCGAAGATCTGGCTCGCTTTTGGTGGGCTTATGTCAATCGCGAAAGTCAAGCAATGTGATTTGATGATTTGATGATTTGAGGATGGATTGTCGGTCTGTCGGAAGTGGGAAAGAGGAAACTCTTCATCCTTCATCCTTCATCCTTCATCCTTCCGAAATTCCTTTCTTCTGTAGGGTATTCGATCGCTTGAGTTCTTTAATTGTTCTGTTTCCCGTACAAAAGAGGACGGTTTTCAGTTCGGCTTCTAGCAACTGAATGAGATCGTCGATCGCTGCGGGAGAGTCAGAAGCGGCTTTGAGAAAAGGAAAAGCTAAACCTACCAAGTTCGCGCCGAGGGCGATCGCTTTCGCCCCATCGAGTCCGTTTCGCAATCCTCCCGAGGCAATCGCGGGAAGTTCCGGGTAGAGGTTGCGAATCCCCAACAAGCATTCTGCGGTGGGAATCCCCCAATCGGCAAAGGTTTGTCCTAACCTTCGCTGCATGGCGTTGGTAGCGCGTTCGCTTTCGACTTTGGCCCATGAAGTCCCCCCTGCTCCAGCAACATCAATGGCGCTAACCCCAGCATCGACCAAATATTGAGCCATTTGCGGCGAAATGCCGTTACCGACTTCTTTCACGATGACGGGAACGGGTATTTTTTTGCATATTTTAGAGATTTTGTCAAGCAATCCTTTAAAGTTTTTATCGCCATTGGTTTGAATGCACTCTTGCAGGGGATTAAGATGAAAAATTAAAGCATCTGCCTGCAAAATATCCACGACCCGCAGGCACTCATCCAAACCATAAGTATAATTAAGCTGAACCGCGCCGAGATTGGCAAAGAGGAGGGGGATATCCGGGGCAATATCTCGCACCGCAAAAGTATCGGCAACTTCCGGCTTTTCGACAGCGACGCGCTGAGAACCGACTCCCATCGCCAGTTTATAAGTTTGAGCGGCTTCTGCGAGGCGATAATTAATGATTTTGGCTTGTTCGGTGCCTCCCGTCATCGAGGAAATGAGAAAGGGAGAACCGAGAGTTTTACCGAGAAACGTGGTGGTTACATCGATTTCATCGTAGTCGAGTTCGGGCAAACAAGCGTGCAGAAAACGATAGCGATCGAAGCCATTTGTATTTTGACGAAACTGTACGTCTTCTTCCAAACAAATGCGAATATGATCGGCTTTTCTGGTCTGAGTATCGGTCATTTTTTGTTATTTGTTATTTGTTATTTGTTGTTGGTTATTGATTATGGGGATCTTTCCTCTTCCTCATTAATTTGTTCGGCGAGTTGTTTGATTTGGTCTTTGTATTTGGGGGGAGCGAGGGTGACGGCGCGTAAATAGAGAGGTTTTGCCTTGTCGAGTTCTCCCTGTTGTTTGAAAATTTCCGCTTTTGCCCAAACCGGACGAAAATCCCCTTCATTGGTCTCGATAATTTTGTCATAAACCGCGATCGCTTCGGTATAGCGTTCCTGATTTTCGTAAACCCGTCCCAATAACATTTGCACTGAAGCAACATCGATACTATCGGGGGTCGCTGCATTGGCTTGGGCTGCAGTTTGTAGCGTCGCTTGCAGCAGTCCGATCGCGCGCTCGGGGCGCTTGTTTTTCAGTTGTAGGGCGATCATCCCCTGTAAGGCTTTCAGATAACCGGGATTGATGCCGAGAATGCGATCGTAAGCTTGAAACGCTCCCTCGTCATCCCCTAAATATTCCTTGGCTTGGGCGAGCAAGATTGTATAATCGGGCTGTTGGGGATGAGATTGGGCCAAGCGTTCGAGGGGGGGTAGTGCTTCTTCGAGTTTTCCCTGTTCCAAACGCACTTCGATCAACCCTTGCAAGGCAGTAGAATTTTCCGGTTCTCGTTCTAACACTAACTCGTAACCTTGCGCCTTCAGGTCGAGATTTTCTTGTTGGACGGGAGAAGATTGCGGGCTAGGTATTGCTGTCGTGACTCGCGAAGCGCGATCGCCTTGCAGGAACTCTCCCACCAACGGGAACAAAGATCCTCCCAGCAAAAGGACAATGAGCAAAATTGAGAAAATTAATATAAATCGATTGTTAGAGGCTGTTCGTTTCATAATTGAGTTGGGGGTTGTGGGTTGTTAGTTATTCGTTGTTGGCTGACTGTTCCGCGATCCTTACTCCCTCAATGTTTGTTTTTGGGCAGAGCGATCGCAATGTTAGCATGAAGATATAATATAGTTTCGCCAACCTGCTCCTACAATAGGCAATTGTCAAATAACAAATAACAAATAACCAACAACAAATAACAAATAACGAAGAACAAATAACAAATAAGGAATTATGAAACGCGATCGCCCTTTAAACTTACTCATCGGCAATGATGACGGCATATTTGCCCTCGGCGTGCGCATCCTAGCCGATACTTTAGCAGAAGCCGGGCATCGCGTCACCGTTGTTTGTCCCGATCGCGAACGTTCGGCTACAGGTCACGGTTTGACGCTACACCAACCGATCCGCGCCTATCCCGTAGACTCAATTTATCATCCTTCTGTCAAGGCATGGTCTTGTTCCGGTACACCTGCCGATTGTATCAAACTCGCTCTCTATGCTTTAGTAGACGAGCGCCCGGATATGGTTCTTTCCGGCATTAATCAAGGAGCAAATCTCGGTACGGATATTCTGTATTCCGGTACGGTTTCCGCAGCAATGGAAGGGATTATGGAAGATATTCCCAGTATTGCTTTTAGTTTAACCAGTTTTACCCAAAAGGTTTCCCGCACGGCGGCCAATTTTGCGCGTGAATTATTGGCTAAATTAGGGGAAAATCCCTTACCGGAAGCCACGTTACTCAATATTAATATTCCTCCTGCGACGGAAGAAGAAATTGCGGGGGTTCTCATCACCCGTCAAGGAATTCGTCGCTATATCGAACAGTTTGAAAAACGAACCGATCCCCGAGGCAAGACTTACTATTGGTTGTCTGGAGAAGTCGTGGAAGAAATCGAACAACCGGAACATTTACATTTACCCGCTCATATTCCTACCGACGTGCAAGCTATCCGCGAGAATTATATTTCGATTACGCCTTTGCAATATAATTTAACTGACGTTCGCGGCTTTCGTTGGTTGTGCGATCTCAATGAACAATTATCAATGAACAATGAACAATGAACAATTATCAATGAGCAATGAACAATGAGCAATTATCAATGAACGATTACCCATTACCCATTACCCACCCATTACCTATTATAAATATTTCGTTAATAACAAAGCTAATTTTTCCTTTGTGGCTGAAGGCGCTTTATCCAAAGGTGTTAAAATTGCGTACTTTAATGCTGAGTGAGCATCAGATTTAGGCAGATTTTTAGCGATCTGTTTTACCGTTTCTCGAATCACTTTTTGCGCATTGTTAGCGTTGCGATGCAGATGATCGATTATCATCTCCACAGTTACATTATCGTGGTCGGGATGCCAGCAATCATAATCTGTCACTAAAGCAAGGGTAGCATAAGCAATTTCTGCTTCTCGTGCTAATTTCGCTTCCGTTAAATTGGTCATGCCAATGATATCAGCTCCCCAACTGCGATACAAACTCGATTCAGCCTTCGTGGAAAACGCGGGACCTTCCATACAAACATAAGTCCCGCCTCGATGCAAAATGACATCGGGTAGCTTTAAATTTTCGATCGCATTGCCTAAAATTGCGGCTAATTTCCAGCAAACCGGATCGCCAAAGGCAATATGAGCAACAATTCCCTCTCCAAAGAATGTGGCAATGCGATTTTTGGTGCGATCGATAAATTGATCCGGAACCACCATATCTAAGGGTTTGATTTCTTCTTTGAGGGATCCCACTGCTGAAGCAGAAATAAGATATTCAACCCCCAATTGTTTCATAGCATGAATATTGGCACGAAAAGGCAACTCGGAAGGCAGTAAATGATGATCGCGTCCGTGTCGTGCTAAAAATACCACGGGAATATCGTCTAACGTACCGGAAATGAGTGCATCTGAAGGAGAGCCAAAAGGAGTATCCAAACGTATTTCTTCAACCGCTTTCAACGCCTCCATTTTGTAGAGACCGCTACCCCCAATAATGCCAATTTTCATATCTACCATAATTTTTAGCCCCAAATGCAAAGTGTTAAGATGATTGTTCTTTTTCCTTTTTAAATTCCCACCATCGATTTAAAGGATAGTAGATAACCGGTGCCCAAAGACTGCTAATCACGGCTGAAGATAAAGCAATTCGCAGGAGTTGGTGTTCCGTCCACACGAGGGAGACATTGCGAATACCTTGCAAGCTATATTGTATCGCAGTAATGGTTTCAGAAATCACTGCTCCACCAAAAACAATTAAGGCAATAGAGATAAAATCTTCCTGAATATAGCGTTTTTTATCAATTAAACCTGTCAGAATGCCAACAACGGTTAAACTCCAAATATGTGAAGGATAAGAGGGCGAAACGTCTTTGACTGGATCGTTCGGATCGATGGGGAGGGTAAAATCGATCCCATCTATGACATCAATTCCATCTAAGGCTGTCATTCCATCCTGAATTAAACCGAGTGCCATTCCCGCGATCGCTCCTTGTAGGGGAGTGCGTTTAATACTCCACACCACCACCCAAATGAGTAACCAATTAGGACGAATCCCAAATAATTCTGCTCCCGGCAATCTCGTGGGCAGGACGAGCAAACAGATTAAAACCGAACCGACAATAACAATCCAATCAAAAATTTGGCGAAAGCGGGGAGAAACTTCAAAAATTTTTAACACGAGCTTCGAGCAAAATTAACAAGATGAGATGATTGTTAGGATTTTTTGAGCCGGACGAGCTAATTTTCAGGATTTTTTGAGAGGGATGAGATCGATTCATCCTTCATCTTTCATCCTTTTTATTTGTCTTTTAATTGACTTTTAAACGGATGAATGACAACCCATTCCAAAAAATCGATAGGAGCGGTGAGGGTGACGATCACTTCAGGAGCGGGACTTTTTTCTAAATCCACCGATTCGACTTTACCGATCGCAATACCGGGAAGGAATAAATGGCTGGCGGGGGAGGTAACAATTGTATCGCCAACTTTGACGCTCGGTACTTTTTCGTAAAACACCATTGTTGCTTTCTCTTTTGTACCACCTTGGATATAACCCATGTCACCACTGCGAGAAACTTTAGCTCCTACTTTACTGGTGGGATCGCTAATTAAGAGAACTCGACTGGTATTGGGAGTTACTTTAATTACGCGCCCGACCAATCCCCCAGGGCTGGTCACGATGTAACCCTCTTGAACGCCATTATTACTACCGCGACCGAGGAGAATTTGTTCCCACCAGTGATCGACACTCCGCCCGACAATGGGAGCAGAAATGAGGGATTGATTTTGCGATCGCGCATATTTCAAGAGTTCTCGCAGTTTGCTATTTTCCTTTTCAAATTCAGTGAGTTGAGCCTCGAGTTCGTTCACCCGCGCGTTAATCAAACGTTCTTCTGGTGGGGGATTGCCCTGAAAAGAACGCACGATTTGAAAATAAATTTCTGCTACGATCGCGCCTTGAGTCCGACGAATAAATAAGGCTAGACCTAATACTAGCCCTATCAAGATTAATCGAGATCCATAACGCTCCCACCAACGACGCACTGTAAACATTTATTATTTTGTGAATCTTTTTCGTGCGGACTCTTGTTCTATCGCGATCGAGCCATCATTAATCAAATGAATGATTAATGAGCGATCGGCTCGAGAGACCCAAAGTTATGCCCTAAATCGAGCGAGAACGACCGCTAAAGACTCGTTCGAGTTGTTTGAAGTTCTCTAAAACGCGACCGGTGCCCAAAACCACGCAACTTAAAGGATCGGCGGCAACGTGGGTGACGATTCCCGTTTCGTGGCTGATCAGCGTATCCAACCCCTTGAGTAATGCACCGCCTCCCGCGAGCATGATACCGCGATCGATGATATCGGCGGCGAGTTCTGGGGGAGTGCGCTCTAAGGTGCGCTTGACGGCATCGACGATGACGGCAAGGGGTTCGCTCATACTTTCGCGAACTTCTGGGGCTTTAATCGTTACGGTACGGGGTAAACCCGAAAGTAAATGCAATCCTCGGACTTCCATGGTAATGTCATCGTCGTCGGGAGAGGGATAAGCCGAACCGATATGAATCTTGATTTCTTCTGCCGTTCTTTCCCCAACCACGAGATTGTGGACTTTTTTCATGTATTGGGTAATGGACTCGCTGAGTTCGTCTCCCGCAACGCGAACCGACTCGCTGAGGACGGTACCCTGTAAACTGAGTACGGCAACTTCTGTGGTTCCGCCGCCGATATCAATAATCATGTTTCCGGTGGGTTCGGCTACCGGCAACCCCGCTCCGATCGCTGCCGCGACGGGTTCGTCAATGAGATACACATCTCTGGCCCCGGCTTGGGAAGCGGCTTCCATCACGGCCCGGCGTTCCACTCCCGTTACCCCACTGGGAATACCAATGACGATACGCGGAGAAACGAGAGTTCTGCCTTCATGAACTTGGCGAATGAAATGCTTGAGCATTAATTCTGCCGTGTCGAAGTCAGCGATGACACCATCCCGCAGGGGACGTAAAGCGACGACATTCCCAGGAGTCCGTCCCAGCATCTTTTTTGCGTCTTCTCCGACGGCCAGAGGAACTTTCAAATCTTGGTCGATGGCAACCACTGACGGCTCCTGCAGTACGATCCCTTTGCCAGAGACATAAACCAAGGTATTTGCGGTACCGAGGTCGATACCCATGTCTCTCGATAATGTAAAGCGACTAAATATACCCACTTTTTATTTACGCCCCCAAAGTGCGACAGTTTGGCTTGATTGTGATTTTGTCTTGTTTTTTGTAATGTTAATCCATTTTCAGAGATGGAATCGATGTGGATTTTATTATGTTTTGCCATTCGCGTCTAGTCTCGGGCAGATTTTTTCAGTTTTGGAAACGCTATCGATTGCTCCACAATTGATAACCCATTTCGAGCGATCGCTCTGAGTGTCAGGAAAATTTTATATTTTTCTCTCGCGATCGCTTGCCGCGATCGGCTACACTAGATACACAATTTCTCAGAACCAATGTACTAAAAAAAATTATGAGTCTAAATATCGTTCATTTGGTCGGTCGTGCGGGACGAGATACAGAAATTAGGTATCTCGATAGCGGCAAGCAAGTTGCCAACGTTAGTATGGCAGTGAATCGCCTGAGCCGCAATGCCACCGGACCGGACTGGTTTAATTTAGAAATGTGGGGCAGGACGGCTGAAGTTGCGGCTAACTATGTTAAAAAAGGCAGTCTGATTGGGATTGAAGGCTCGTTAAAGTTGGAAACTTGGGAAGATCGCAACAATCCCGGTATTACCCGCTCTAAACCCGTTATTTTTGTGGATCGCCTGCACCTACTCGGCTCCAAACGCGATACCGATCCCAGTGCCGTCAGTGACTATGACGAGTAAGGATGAAGGAATTTCGGAAGGATGAAGGATGAAGGATGAAGGATGAAGGATGAGGGATGAGGGATGAAGGATGAAGGATGAGGGATGAAGGCGATTGTTGCCTCCTCTCCCTCTTCTTCCCTCGCTCCTTAATACCGAATCTGTAGAGTCACCGAAGCACGGACGGTTTGTTCTCCACCAATCACGGGCGAATCGGGTTGCTGGGGAACGGCTTCCCCTCTGCTAAACAAGAGATTTCCTCGGGTCAAAACGGGGGCAACGGCATGACCGATTTGAACGCTTACCACCTCTTGGGGGCTTAAACTTAAAGCATCGAGAACGATATCCGCTTGTTCCCGAGCGTTTTGCGTCGCTTTGACTAATGCCTGCTGTCGTGCCGCTTCAATAGCACTCTCTTCCGCCGTAAAACTGACCCCGTTAATGCGTGTCGCCCCCGCACGGACTGCCTCATCAATTATATTTCCCGCCCGTTCCGTGGCTACGCGAAAACTGACCGTATTCGAGCCAATGTAACCTACTAATACCGATTCCCCCCCTCGATTGTTGTAGCGGGGACTGAGACGAATGCCGGTTGTTTGCAATTGCTCCACATTGCGCGATCGCAGCAAATTTACAATGTCCGTCGTGCGTCTGGCAATCTCCTGTTGTGCTTGGGTTGCCGTTTGCGCCTGAATTTCCACCCCTAAATTAACTTGGGTGAGGGTCGTGGGAATTTTCTCGATCCCCGTTCCCGTTACCGTCAGGGTGCGCAATAATTGCTCCTGTGCTTCAGCCGTTAACGGCAGGAAAAGACTGAAGAGAGCGAGGGCGAAAATAAGGGGGTGCGATCGCCAATGCCCGGGGAATTTCTGAATCATGACCGAACTATCTCCTCTTAAGCGTTTTTCCCATTTTCCCACTGTTCCCCATTCCCCGCCTGCCAGTTCCCGTTTTGGTAACAAAGTCTTGTACAATAACATTTGTTAATAATTCACTGCCATTAATATTTTTAAAATCTAGGAGCAGCAAATGGTAACCCTTAAAATCGTCGTTTCCTTGGTTGTCAGCTTTTTCGTCCTTCTTTTCGTGTTCGGTTTCTTGTCCGGCGACCCTGCCCGGACTCCCAGCCGTCGCTATATGGAGTAAGGCGATCGCCAATCTCGATCGCTGAGACCGAGTCTTAAAAATGGGGGACGGGAACTTTTCTCTCGTCCCTTTCTCTTGGCCGACAATTTCCTCTCGTCTCTTCTCTATCATCGTCTAGTCAAGAATCTGTGAAGCAGGAACTCCCGATCGCAAGGTGGGGAATCTCCCGCTAGAACGCGAAGCGTTTAGCGGCGAGAGAATGTCAATTCAAGGATTTACAAGACCGGGATCGGGCTTGTACACTAGCAATCTAACTGCTCTCTAATCGAGACAAAATGCCGCACTTCGTTCCCCCCTTCAAACCTGCTCCGGCGGTTGTTTCCCCCCCCGCTTCGGAAGCCACTACCAAATCCCTCAAACCCCGCCCCGATCGCGGCATTGCGTCTCCCGATTTAGAGGTTATTCCCCAACAGCAGCAATTTTCTCTCCTCGAAGATTCTCCCCCCATCCCGGAAAATTTTGCACCGGAATTTGCCTTTCCCACGCTTCTCGACTTCTCGTCATCCCGACAAACTTCTTCTGACAATTCTTTCGCGATCGCAACGGTCAAACCTACCCATCCGAGAACGCCACTGCTCGAAAATTTAGAACGAGATTTACAACAATTGCGCCTCGCCGCCCAACCGCGATCGGCATCTTGGGAAGATATCCTCGAAACCCTCGAGAGGCGCGATCGCGGGGAACATCCTCGAGACGGGCGCGTTCGTGAAGTGATAGACCCGCATACGGATATCACTTCACCCTCCATGCTAACCCCGGAAATTCCGCCCCCCCTCACCGCAGACGAAACAGCCTCGGCGACGAGTCAAGAAACCTTTTCCGCCCCCTTCCAAGCGACCCTCCCCGACGAGATCGACGCGATCGCTTTTTCCGAACCCAGTCCTCCAGAACGTTTCGAGTCAGAAGAAGCGATCGGCTCTTCCAGACTCGGACAACCCATGTCTCTGGGCTATTTTCCCCAGATGCAAGTCACCCAAGCCGCTTTTAATTTTCCCACTCCCGATCCCATTCCCGATGATGCCGTCACTTTTGCCTCTCGCACTCCCTTCGTGACGGCGGCCAATCCCGAAATCCCCGAGGAAGAAGAAATTCGCTTGCACTGGTTGGGGGAACAAACGGGAGGTTTGCAGGAGGAGAAACTCACTCATCTGATCGTTCAAGGACGGGACGGCAGGGCGCGAGAATTTGAGCTAAACGCGTCTCCTCCCTCAGAAAACGATACCGAGGTCGGCGATGGCGAAGCAACCCCACCCGAGACGACAGAAACGGCAAATCCCGCAACCGCATCCCCTCCTCCCCCCACCGGACTCTTAGAAATTAATGCCGATCGCCAAGAATACGACGAAAATCAAAAAGTTGCCTACGCGGAGGGGGATGTGGAAGTGCGTTTTGCCAAATCCGTCGTCACCGCCGATCGCGTGCAAATTCACTTACCCAACCGCTTTATGCGAGCAGAAGGACGCGTTGCCCTGCGGCGGGGGGATCAGGTCTTGCGAGGGGAAGTTTTCGAGTATCAGCTCGTCCAAGATACCGGTACCATGCAGCAAGCATGGGGGGAAATTTATCAACCCAACACGTCTCGGGATTTTAACCCCTTCTCTTTCTCTTCTGCCATCCCCAATGAAATCGTTCCCGATCGCCCCTTGAGCGATCGTCTCATTCAAAACCAACCCATTCAAAACGTCCAACAAAAAGAAGGATTGGAGTTCGTCTTCGGCACCAGCGTGAGTTCTGAAGGACTGCCCTTTCCCACCACTGGCACGCGAGGGGATATCAAGAAATTGCGCTTTAATGCCGATTACGTGGAGTTCGATCGCGATGGATGGCGGGCTACCAATGTCAGATTTACCAACGATCCCTTTTCGCCCCCCGAGTTGGAAATTCGCGCCGATACTGCCGAATTTAACCGACTTAATGCCTTTCAAGATGAAATTCTCACCACCAATTCCCGGGTTGTTTTCGACCAAGGCTTTTCTTTACCCATTTTTCAGGATCGCATCCTCTTAGATCGCAGTCCCGATCGCAGCGGACTCTTTGCCATCGGCATCGACGACCTCGATCGCGGCGGACTCTTTGTCGAGCGAGGATTTGGGATTATCCAAACCCCGAGCCTGCGGTGGTCTGTCTCCCCTCAATATTTGCTGCAAAGAGCAGCCTTGGAAGAAGGATTTTTCTCACCCAAATCCTTTGGACTGCGAACGGATTTAACTGCTGATTTCGACCGACGCACGCAACTGGAAATTTTTGGCAGCCTCAGCAGTTTGGAGTTAGACGAGATCGAAAACAACTTTCGCGGTAACGTTCGCTTGGAACACGCGATCGGGGATCTGGGCAACCCCCATCTGTTAACTGGGGAATTTAACTACCGCGATCGCCTCTTTAACGGTTCTTTGGGCTTTCAAACGGTACAAACCAGTTATGGTGCAGTTTTGACCTCCCCGCAACTCGTTTTGGGGGATACGGCTATCAATCTGCGCTATCAGGCAGGAATTCAAGTGATTGAGGCGGATACGGATCGTGCCGAGTTGCTGGATGCCGATCGCGAAAACAACCGCGTCACCCTGACCCGCTACCAAGGGGCTGCTTCCCTCGGATACAATTTCTACCTCTGGCAAGGAGATGTCCTCCCCCCCACCCCCGACGAAGGAATGCGCTATACCCCCATCCCTCTCCGTCCCTTTATCCAAGTCACCACAGGACTGACTGCCGTTTCCGGATTTTACAGTAGCGGGGACACTCAGCAATCCATTCAAGGTACCGTAGGTTTACAAGGGCAATTCGGTCATTTTTCCGACGATTTCTTCGACTATACCGCTTGGCGCGTTGCTTATTCTCAAGCCGCGATCGCCAATCTTTCTCCCTTCCTCTTCGATCGCATTGCCGATCAACGCGTTTTATCTTATGGGCTTACCCAACAAATTTACGGGCCCTTTCGCATCGGGTTTCAAAGTTCGCTGAATTTAGATACGGGTCGCGAAATTAGTACCGATTACATTCTCGAATACAGTCGCCGCACCTATAGCATTCAACTGCGCTACAATCCCGTTTTTGAGTTAGGTGCCCTGCAAATTCGCATCGGCGATTTTACTTGGAGTGGTTATTCCGATCCCTTTGGCGGCAGTGGCGTGCGTCCCGTGGTTCAAGGCTTAACCCGTTAACAATGAACAATTATCAATGAACAATTATCAATGGCAGAAAACTTTCGACAAACAACAAACAACAAATAACAAATAACCAGTAACAAAAAAATGAAATTCGGTATTATTGTTTTCCCCGGCTCGAATTGCGATCGCGATGTTGCTTATGTCACGGGAGATCTGCTCGGACAACCCACCCGCATGATTTGGCATCAAGATACGGATATTGCCGATCTCGATGTGGTGATTATTCCCGGGGGATTTAGTTATGGCGACTATTTGCGGTGCGGCGCGATCGCTCGTTTTTCCCCCGTTATCGATAGCATTTTAGAACACGCCAAGCAAGGCAAATATATCCTCGGCATTTGTAACGGCTTTCAAATTTTAACGGAGGTGGGACTTTTACCCGGCGCTTTGATTCGCAATCGCAATCTACATTTTATCTGCGATCGCGTCTCCCTCAAGGTGGAACGCACGGATCTCCCGTGGACGCAGAATTATCAGTCCCAACCCGTGGTCAATTTTCCCATTGCCCACGGTGAAGGTCGTTACTATGCCGACCCCGAGACCCTGAAAATGTTAGAAAATAATGGCTGCGTTCTCTTTCGTTATGCGAGCTCTTCTGGAGAGACAGCCCAAGAGTATAATCCCAATGGTTCATTACACAATATTGCCGGAATTGTTAACGAGCAAGGGAATATTTTAGGCATGATGCCTCATCCAGAACGCGCTTCCGATCCAGTTTTGGGGGCAACAGATGGCATTCATCTTTTTAAGGGGTTAATCTAATCTCGATCTCGCCACTTTGCAAAAATACGACCCAGAATTGCGCGAGGGGTTTTTGAGGAACGACGGTTCCGCTTTCTTTGCCAATTCCCGCAGCTTCGAGATCGAGTAATTGGGGAAGGGGAGTTTCTTTTTGTAAGAGATAAGCATTGATATCCCAAGACTCGTAATCGGCAATTTCTCCCGTTTCCGTTACCCCGATGCGGAAGGGGAGATCGAAATCCGCCGCCTTTTCTGGAGTCCATGCGGCTTGTAATTTCTCGCGAATTTCTGCTTGCAAGCGTTCTAATGTTTCGGGATCGGTAATTCTCTCTCCCAACGTCGCCGTTCCCCTGCGTCCGGCTAACGGACTAATCGTTGTCGTGCCATTGCGAGTAAAAACAAACTCAAATTTCGCGATCGCCTCCCGTTGGGCGATGTCATCTTCGGTGGAGAGAAAGCGCAGGCTGGGAAGGGGGGTTAATTCCGTTTCGGCTTCGCTAATTTCCCCCACGGCTTCGTAGTCGAGAATCGAACCGTCCGACCCGGCGATAAGATTATAAGTGAGGTCGCGTTCGATCGCTTCTCGATCGTCCCAAGCATTTTCAATTTCTCGGCGGAGATAGCGCTGGAGATAACTCATTTCCGTCGGATCTTCAATTTCTGGCGCTTCTGCGAGGAAGGCGCGTAAATCTTCCGGGGAGATGGGGGGAGAAGATGCGGAGGATTCATTTTGCGACTCCTCTGAGACGCTCTCGCTGGTGGTTTCTTCTTGCAGGACTTCCGGTTCCTTCACCTCGGGAATCGGCAGCATAAAGAGCAATAACGCCGCGATCGCCAAACTTCCCACCCCCGTCACCATCGGCGTTGCTCGCTTGGCCAAAGGAACGTCGGCTTGGCGATGGCGACGACTCACCGGCGTTAAATGTAGGGATAAATCCGGTAAGGTGCGACTGTCGGCAAACAACTGATCGACCGCTTCCACGAGATCGAACAGTTGAATTGTGTTGAGATCGAAATGAAGGGGTTTGGACTCGGATTCCGCATCCTCGGCTGCGTGTTGCCAGAGGAGATGATGGACATTCGGGTCGTCTCCTTTTAACAACCGCACGCTTTCCTGGGGATGTTCCAACTCCACGGGATGGCGAATGCCGCTTAGGAATTCTTGGGCGTAGGCACTCACCGCTTTGACCAAACTTTCCAGAAAGTCTTTCCCCCCCGATAGGGTTTGTTCGCTCCCCGTAAAATGACATTCGGCATGAATGAGAATGGAAAGTAACGGTCGGCGATCGGGACGATTTCCCTCGGCATTCTCATCGTCCACACCTTCTAGGACGAGGCGACAATTGGGCAAATTATACTGGCGTTTAATCGTCATTTCAATGAACAATGAACAATGAACAATGAGCAATGCCTCCGGTTTGAGGCGATGGTCGCTCCAATATCCTTAAGCGAACAATTTTTGAATTTTGAATTTTGAATTTTGAATTCACAAAATGGTCAAAATACTTCTCCATCAAACAAACTAACCCAAAACCGTTGCATTCCTGCCGTCCCGGTACAAAATAGGAGTTGACTCAATAACGACATGGCCAAATCGTTCAAGCGATCGCGACTCCCTAAATAAAAAGCCACTTTCGCCCGTCGAGCATTCATGCGGCTGCGAAAATGCGCTCGGAAACGTTCTAAATATTCAGAGAGGCGAAAATGCTGTTCTAAGGGTAAGCCTTTTTGTTG
Source organism: Spirulina sp. (assembly GCA_051439525.1). Lineage (GTDB taxonomy): Bacteria > Cyanobacteriota > Cyanobacteriia > Cyanobacteriales > Spirulinaceae > CCY15215. The sequence continues at coordinate 26,823 of JBFRWJ010000507.1, forward strand.
AATTTGCTGTCGCGCAACGAGTAACTGGCGAATCAATACCGTTAATTTTCGCGCCCGAAAACTGGCAATAATGGCTAATGCCTTGGCTTGATCCAACGTCAGAGAATCCCGGGTGTGCGATCGCCGCCAAGGATTGGAACAGCGCAACCGCCATAAAGTGACGCGATTGTCAATAATATTTTGTAATTCTAATTCACGGGCCGTGGCCAGCATCTGTTCCGAGCCTCCCAACTCTAGGGCCTCGAGGGCCAACAAAATTAAGTCAATTTTCTGTTGCACCCGAGGGGAACATTCTCCTACACCGGGCAGGTTCGGTAAATTCTCCAAAATCAAAGGTTTTGGACGGGGTGACGGACGGGGATCGGGCTGGACGCTTGCAGATTGACTCATTGAACAATTATCAATTATCGCTTATCAATTATCAATGAGGGAAAGGGAACAGGCAATGGGAAAAATCAAGAAACCCACGATCGATGATTTAGATTCAGTGTACTATCTTTCATAGGTTTATCATTTTATGTCCCTGATGGATATCCAATCGCTCATTCGCAATATTCCCGATTTTCCCAAACCCGGAATCCTTTTTCGGGACATTACCACTTTATTGAAGCATCCCGATGGTTTGCGCCATACTGTAGATACTTTAGGCCACCGATGTCGGGAAACGGGATTCAACCCGGATTATGTCTTGGGGATGGAATCTCGCGGCTTTATTTTTGCACCGTTATTAGCTTATCAATTAGAAGCCGGATTCGTTCCCGTGCGCAAGCCCGGTAAATTACCCGCAACGGTTCATGCCGTAGAATACGAGTTGGAATATGGCAGCGATCGCCTCGAAATGCACCAAGATGCCGTTGAAGCTGGGAAGCGCGTTGTCATTGTAGACGATTTAATCGCAACGGGAGGAACGGCAAAAGCCACTGCCGATCTGGTAGAACGAAGTGGCGGTCACTTAGAAGGTTTCGTGTTCCTCATCGAGTTAACCGGTTTGGAAGGGCGCAGAAACTTACCCGATGTTCCGATTTTAAGTTTGATTCAATATTAGAAGCCAACAATCAGTCACCACCTCACCACCTCACCACCTCACCAGTTATCGGCTAGGAAACCAACAACCAATAACCAACAACCAATAACCAATAACCAATAACCAACTACATGACTTCCACCCAATTACGCGATCGCCGCAATTCCCTTCTCCGAAGAGTTTGGGGCATCCTGACCCATGAAATAACTTTGTATATCCTCAAGCGGTTGTTACAAGCGCTGTTAACGTTATTGTTAGCTTCGGTGCTGTCTTTTGCGATCGTGCAACTTGCCCCCGGTAACTATCTGGATACGTTGAAGGAAGATCCGACAATTTCCGAGGAAACGATCGCCCAATTAACCGCACGATACGGGTTGGATCGCCCGGTGTGGATTCAGTATTGGACTTGGTTGGCGGGAGTGATACGATTTGATTTCGGTCGCAGTTTTGTTTATTCGCGATCGGTGAGCTCTCTCATTTTCGAACGAATGGGCAATACCCTACTCTTAGCTCTGTCTTCAATCGTCGTGACTTGGGCGATCGCGCTTCCTTTAGGCATTATCGGTGCCGTGAAGCAAAATCAACTCTTGGATCGAGTCTTGCGGATTCTCAGTTATATCGGTCAGGGGTTTCCCAGTTTCATTACGGCGTTATTGCTCCTTTTTGTCGCACAACTTCTCTCGCCTCTGCTCCCTGTCGGCGGCATGACCAGTATCAACCATAACGAACTTTCCTTCTTGGGCAAAATTTTTGATATTGCTTGGCACATGATTCTCCCAACGATTGCCCTCAGCATTACCAGTTTTGCTGGGTTGCAACGTCTCACTCGGGGGTCATTGTTGGACGTTCTCCGTCAAGAATACATTCAAACAGCACGGGCAAAGGGGTTGTCAGAAGATCGGGTGATGTACGTCCACGCTTTACGCAATGCCATCAATCCTTTGGTTACAATTTTGGGATTTGAATTTGCGAGTTTGTTAAGCGGTTCGTTTATTGCTGAATATTTCTTTAATTGGCCGGGGTTGGGACGCTTAATTTTACAAGCATTAAGAAACCAAGATTTGTATTTGGTTATGGCAAGTTTGATGATGGGGGCAATGATGTTAATTATTGGTAATTTATTAGCAGATTTACTATTAAGGGTGGTCGATCCTCGCATTCAGTTGGAAAATTCATAGTAACTTTCTAGGGGTGAAGGATGAAGGATGAAGGGTGAAACATGAAGGGTGAAATGGAGAATTCATAAATTTTCCCCTTCTTCCCCTTCTCCCCTCCTTCTGACTTCGGTTATACTCAACTTATTGGATATTGACAAAATGACTGATGGCACTAACCCATACAATTTTAGCCGTTTTAGCAAATTCTCCTTGTAGCGGATACGATATTAGCAAGCGTTTTGAAGAGGGAGTGAGCTGCTTCTGGAAAGCCAGCCAACAGCAGATATATCGCGAATTGAGCAAAATGGAAAAACAAGCGTTAGCACATCCCGAACTCGTTCCCCAAGAAGGCAAACCCGATAAAAAAATTTATCACATTACTCCAGAAGGCAAAGACGAACTATTGCGCTGGTTTAGCAAACCCAGCGAACCCACCCCCATTCGTGAGGACTTATTAGTCAGAGTTTTGGCAGGACCCCACGTCCCGATCGCAATGCTGCGTCAAGAAGTCCTGTCTCGTCGCCAACTCCACGAACAACAACTCAAACGCTATCGAGAGAAAGAACAGGTTTTTCTCACTTCACAAAAAACCGGAAAATCAGATGAAGAAGAAATGTGCATTCAAGGAGAATACCGTTACTTGACTTTACGGCGGGGCATTCGTTACGAACAAAATTGGATCGAATGGTGCGATGAAGTTCTCGCGTTTTTAGCTGAAAAAGAAAATGAAAGTAAAATGTTGGTTATGAGTAAGGGGTAATCACCAAAACAACGGTATCTACCAAACAACCCACCCCCAACCCCTCCCAGGAGGGGAGTAAAAACTATGACCAAGAAATGGGGTTTCAAGCCTCGCCGTTCTACGGCGACTTTTTAAAACCTATGTTATAATGATACCATACAGGTTAGTAGCAAGAGATGTTTGTTCTCGAATATAAGGTCAAACCAAAAGCGCATCAAATCGATGCCATTCAGGAAGCGATTCGGACAGTTCAATTTGTCCGCAATAAGGCACTTCGATACTGGATGGATAATCGGAGCATTGGCAAGACTGAACTATTTCGATACAACACTCGATTGCGAAAAGAGTTCAAATTTGTCAACGATTTAAACTCTCATGCCTGCCAAGCTGCGATTGAGCGAGTCCTCAGAGCCATTAACAAGTTCTACGATAATTGCAAAAAACAAGTTAAAGGTAAAAAGCGGTGCGACCCCGGCATCCCCCCCTACCCCCCCTTAGTAAGGGGGGAACTAAAGGGGGGATGGGAACGCGCACCAAGACAAGGATACCCAAAGTTCAAAAAAAATACTCGTTCGGTTGAGTACAAAGTTTCAGGTTGGAAGCTATCAGATAACAAGAAATATATCACATTCACTGATAAAAAGGAGATTGGCGGCTTGAAACTGATAGGCTCTAGAGATTTGAATTTCTATCAGCCCGAACAAATCAAACGAGTCAGAATCTTGAAAAGAGCCGATGGCTATTACGTTCAATTCTGTATTCAATTAGACCCTAGAGATACGGTTTCTCAACCTTTAACTCCTTCTCAAAAGGCAGTAGGAATTGATGTTGGTTTAAAGTATTTCTTGGCAGATAGTCAAGGAAATATCGAACCCATCCCCCAGTATTATCGCCACGCTGATAAGAAATTAAATCGACTCAATCGCCAAAAATCTCAAAAGTTCCGCAAAGGAAAACCACAGTCTCAAAACTATCGAAAAGCCAGAGAACGATATGCCCGAAAACATTTAAGAGTAAGTCGGCAGCGAGAAGAGTTTGTCAAGAGCGTGGCACTCCGTTTAATCCAATCTAACGATTTGGTTGCTTATGAAGACTTAAATGTTAAAGGCATGGTTAAAAATCGTATCCCCCCTAACCCCCCTTTCAAAGGGGGGAAA
>JBFRWJ010000508.1:0-3974 GCA_051439525.1 Spirulina sp.
GGTTAGCTTAATGTTGGTCATGGTAGGACTTTAAAAAATGGCACTTAAAGATGCAGAAATCCGCATGAAAGCAGTTGTAAGTGTGGGGTAAATTGGCAGGGGCAATGAAAAGGCGATCGCGGAGTTAGTGCAACTGCTCGAATCAACACCAAATAAACGTATCCGTTGGCAAGCGGCTGAAAGTTTGGGAAAAATCGACCCGGGCACCGAAAAAGCGATCGCGGGGTTAGTGCAACTGCTTGGCTCAAACAAGCATCAAGAGGAAACTCCACCCCCAAAAGAATCAAAAGTAAAGTTACTGAAGGTCGATCCGTCTAAAACTATACCCTATCGGCAAGATGGATTTGATTTCAGGCGCTCTCGAAAGTAAGGCGATCGCAACTCTTCAAGGCTCTCCGATTTTGCCAGATAAATTCCGCGATCGCCAAATCGACAGGTGTAGTAGTAACGCAGATTTTTTGAGGGTTTTGATGTGTTATGCTGCCGCTAACAGCACCCTGCTGACAGAAGAGGGTCAAACAAACAGTCTCTAAGACATCTCAATTTGTTCTCTTACCCATTCTCGCACGGTACGACGTAAAGTACGACGACCCTGAAGCCGACAAGATTGAATAATTTGTGGAAGATCGCGAATATTGAGAGCGGGAAAAATGTGACTTTGTTCGACCTCAAGATAACTTTCCCCTTGAAGGCGATAAATTTTCAACGAACTATCTTCATAACACCAAATTTCGGGGACCCCCAAACGAGCATAAATCGGAAAACGATTAAGAGATTTGCTAGTCAGGTCAATTTCGAGGGCAAGATCTGGCGGCGGATCTTCATTGAGATCGAACTGTATCTTACCGCGTATGAGTGCCTCATTTTGAAAATAAAAACAATTATCGGGTTCTAAACCTGCTTGTTGCACCTCTCGCCGCCAAGTTGTCGAACCATAACTTTCATAGTCATATTCTAAAACTTCAGCCATATCTTCAATAGCAATACTAATAGATTGTTTCAAATATTCATGTTCCGGTAAAGGAGTCATAATTTCTAAAGTTCCCGCATCATAAGCAATTCGACTGGCACGATGGTCTCCCAAATTCAGCAAGAGATTTTCAAATTGTTGCCAGCTAAAGTTTTGCAGTAAAACGCGATCGGCTCGTTTTTGCGCTAGTGTCATCGTTTTTTAACTCACCATTCAGTCCATCGATCGTAACAGTCTCGAAGGCACGACTGGATCGGCGCAATGCCGATTCTAATGCCCTCGGTTTTGCAAAATAAATTCCGCGATCGCCAGATCCACGGGAGTCGTAATCTTTAAATTGGTTTCTTCTCCCGGTACGATTGTCACGGGCAAATCGCACTTTTCAAATAAGGCCGCATCGTCCGTCACTTCCCACCCCAACTGCTTGCCCTTTTCGTGGCATTCTTTTAATAACTTTACCTCAAACCCTTGGGGAGTTTGTGCCGCCCAGAGATTGGCGCGATCGGGGGTACTTTCAATGAGGCTTCCTTCCCCCACCACCTTAATCGTATCCTTCACCGGAATCGCCGCAATTAACCCCTGACAAGATTGTAGCGCCAGGGCACAGCGATCGAAGAGATCCGGTGTCGCCAAACACCGCGCCCCATCGTGAATTAAAACCCGCTCGGCATCCTCGGGCAACCCCTGCAAGCCATTGTAAACCGACTCCTGACGGGTAGTTCCCCCTTGAATCAACTGGACGGGTTTGGACACATTTGCTCCCGTTAAAATCTCCTCAAAGGCAGGAAAATCGTAAGGTTGCCCCATTATCCCGATCCAGTCGATCGCCTCGGATGCCTCTGCTGCCAGTAACGTCCACTCCAGCAGGGGCTTTTCCAATAGCGTCAAGAGGAGCTTATTGCGATCGCCCCCCATGCGTTTGCCCAAACCGGCGGCGGGGATGAGTAAGTGCATCACAAGTTTAATCTTTTCCAAAGAAATCCGTCTCGCTCTCATCATCCCTTAAAATTGACCTTGATTAACTCAAATTCCGTGAATTGAGATGCGAATATTAGCCCTCGTCCCCGGTGGAATTGGCGATCAGATTCTCTTTTTCCCAACTCTCGCCACCCTCAAACAGCAATATCCCAAGGCATTAATCGATGTTTTGGTTGAACCGCGATCGAAGGGGGCCTACCGCGTTTGCCCTTCAGTGCATGAAGTCCTCGCCTTCGACTATAAAGATCGCAACGGTTTGGCTGACTATCTCAACCTCTTGGGAGTCCTGCGCGATCGCGAATACGAAGTTGCCATTGCCCTCGGGCAACAATGGGCAGTAGGGTTATTACTCTGGCTCGAAGGCATTCCCGCCCGTATCGGTTATCAAATGAAAAAGGGATGTTTTTTTACCAATACCGTTCCCTTGAAAAAAGAACAATATGCTACCGATATGTATCACGATCTCCTCGGCGGTTTGAATATTGCGGCCGCTACTCCCCCAGTTAGCGTTACGGTTCCCAAAGGAGATATTGACTGGGCAGAAGTCGAGCAGGAAAATATCGAGGTGAAGGAAAGTGGCTATATTCTCCTCCACGGCGGCTCGAGTAAATTGGCACTCGCGAAAGGGATTGATAAAATTTACCCGGTTAAAAGTTGGCTGCAAATTGTCGAGAATATTCGCCAAACACAGCCCGATTTACCGATCGTCCTGCTCAAAGGTCCCGAAGACGAAGAATTTATCGAGCAAATGCTGGAAGGCGATCGCAGCTTAAAAACCGTATCTCCCCCGGATATTGGCAAACTCGCCGCCTTTATTGCCGGTGCCAATTTAATGCTCTGTACCGATAGCGCCCCCATGCACTTGGCCATCGCCGTGGGAACTTATACAATTGCTCTATTCGGACCGACGGACGCGAAAAAGCTCCTTCCTCCCGGTAGCGAAAAATGTATCGGCATCCAGTCGCCCTCTCCAGCGATCGCGGATATTGCCCCCGTAATGGTTATCGAGCAAATTTGGCGTGAGTAGAGCAGCAGTTTTTTTAGATCGAGATGGAGTCCTCAACAAAGAGGTGGGTTACATCCACAATGTTGAGGACTTGGTTCTCATTGAGGGGGTGGCAAAAGCCGTGCGCCGCCTCAATGATGCGGGTTTATTTTGCTGTTTGATTTCCAATCAAGCCGGCCCGGCACGGGGTTACTTTCCCGTTTCTCACATCGAGGCACTTCACGATCGCCTCGTGCGACTATTGAGTGAGGAGGCAGGAGCAAAATTAGACGCGCTTTACTATTGTCCTTATCTTGCGACCCCCGCAGGGGGAGTAAATCCCGAGTACGCTCGCTGGAGTACGTGGCGCAAACCCAATACAGGAATGTTAATCGCGGCAGCTTGGGAACACGACCTCGATATCCAGCGCAGTTTTATGGTAGGGGACAAGGCAACGGATGTGGATTTAGCGAGGAATGCGGGAGCGCATGGTATTTTAGTGCGCACGGGTTACGGAACGAGTGTGATTGGAGGGAGCTATCAACATCACTCGAAACCGGACTTTACTGCGGCAGATTTAGTAGAAGCAGTCGAGTGGATTTTAGCACGAGACTCAACCCTTTAATCTGAAAACTAAGTTAGTATGAAAAAAGTTTGTGTCTATTGTGGCTTAAGTTCAGGAAAAAATCCACTATATTTAGAAGAGGCAAAAAACTTAGCCCGAGAATTGGTTAAAAGAGATTTAACTCTTGTTTATGGTGGGGCAAATGTCGGTCTTATGGGAGCAATTGCCGATCTGATTTTAGAGGCAGGAGGTCGGGTTATCGGCGTTGTTCCCAAGTATATTAATGGGAAATTTCCCGAAATGGTTCGCGAGGGATTAACCGAGTTGCATCTGGCCAATTCCATGCACGATCGCAAAGCTCTCATGTTTGATTTATCAGATGTTTTTATTGCTTTACCGGGAGGAATCGGTACGCTGGAAGAAATTTTAGAAATCTTGACTTGGGCAAAATTAGGACTTCATCACAAATCTTGTGG
>JBFRWJ010000509.1:0-18945 GCA_051439525.1 Spirulina sp.
GAGACAGGTCGAGAAATTATCGAGCGAAAAATTTTGTTACGCGGTCGAATCAGCCAAAATAACTGGATGTACGCCAAATCAGTTATTGTTCCCGATCGCCTGAACGAAGTTTTTCGCGAAGGCTTATTGAAATCCCGGGAAGCCATGGGACGGTTATGGCTGGAAAATCGCATTGAAACCTTCAAAGAAATCGTCGCTTCTCACCGACAACCTGCCGGAGAGTTGGCTCAATATTTCAAGATCGATCCGGAAGAACAGTTACTCTCGCGAACTTACCGGGTTTTTTCCAACCAACAAGCAATGATGACCATTACCGAAAAGTTTCCGGAAAGTTATTTCGTGAAAGATTTTTAATCCGGTTATCCCCTCATGCGATCGCACTGCATCCCGCGATCGCATAGCCCAAATTCACCCCTCCTTCTCAGAAAAACTGAACTATGCTGGAAACAGACACCCTGACACTGTAGATATGGGTATCGAAAACGAGCAGCAGCGAAGTAGGAGCAGTAAATCAATGGGCTGGTTTCAAGGTCAATTTATTGACATTATCGAATGGTTGGACAATAGTAACGATACAATCGCCTATCGCTTCGAGCGACATAACAATGAAATCAAACAAGGGGCAAAATTAATCGTGCGTCCCGGTCAAAAAGCTGTCTTTGTCAACGAAGGATTGGTCGCCGACGAATTTACCGAAGGAACTTACGAACTCTACACCCGTAATTTACCCGTTCTCAGCACCCTCAAAGGCTGGAAATATAATTTTGCCTCTCCCTATAAAGCCGAAGTTTATTTCTTCAATACTCGCAATTTCTCCAATCTAAAATGGGGCACCTCCAACCCAATTATGATCCGGGATCCGGAGCTCGGTGCGGTACGCATTCGCGCCTATGGTAACTACAGTATTAAAGTTGCCGATCCCCGCAAACTCCTCGAGGAAATGATAGGCACCGACGGATTGTTTCAAGTGAATGAAATTAGCAACCACTTGCGCAATATTATCCTCCCGTCCATTACCAGTTGGATTGCCGGATCGGGACTGGCATTATTAGATTTTGCCGCTCATTATCGCACTTTGGGCGATCGCGCTAAAGAATTCGTACAAAATGACTTCGATCGCATTGGAGTCGAACTCGTTCAACTTTTAATTGAAAATATTTCTCTCCCCAAAGAAGTCGAAGAAGCTCTTGACAAACGCTCTTCTATGGGAATTCTAGGCAATATGCCGCAATACGCCCAATATCAAACCGCCGAGGCGATCGAAAATCTGTCCCAACGTCCCGGAAGCAACAGTCCGGCGATGGAAGCGGGAATGGGTTTAGCCATGGGACAGCAGATGATGAATGCCATGCAGCCCCAAATCTCGCCTCCTCCTCCCGCTCAAACTCAGTGGTATATTGCTCGAAATAACCAGCAATTGGGCCCTTTTAGCCGCGATCGCCTCTCTCGAGAAGGAGTCACCCCCGATACCTTAGTGTGGCGTGCGGGAATGGCCAATTGGCTGCCCGCTTCCCAAGTTCCCGAACTTGCAGCAATATTTACTTCTCCTCCTTCTCCTCCTTCTCCTCCTTCCCCTCCCACTACCGAAGTACCAGAATGGTATATTTTCCGAAGTGGCAAGCGATCGGGCCCGTTTACCAAAGAACAATTGCGCCAACAAGGTGTCACGGGTCGTACAAATGTTTGTAAGGAAGGAGAAACCGACTGGACTCGGGCGCGAGATATTCCCGAACTCGCGGATATTCTTTAACAGTCGGGATCGGGTTCTGAAGCAGGGAGAGAGTCCCGCGATCGCTCTGTTGTGGGTTCGTATTGTTCGTCTAGGGGATTGCCAAAAAGGTTGGTCAGGCGTTTGCGAACCCAAGATACGGGATTGCGATCGTCCTCCTCATCGTCCACCAAACCCATTTCCCGCAGTTGTCTCTGACGATCCTTCAACTCTTCTCGACGTTCGCTTAATTGTTGCACGATTTCTTCTTGCAATGCCGGTTGTTCGTCTAAGAGTCTTCTGAAGCCTTGATTATTAATGAAAAATACTGTTGTTTTCTCTAAAGCTTTCACGGAAGCCGTTCGCGGAATCCCCAACAGCAAAGATAATTCCCCAAAGAAACTGCCCGTATTTAAGGTCGCTAAAGTTTTCCCCATCTTTTCTGTAAAAATTTCCACGGTTCCCGACAAAATCACATAAAACGCATCGCCATAATCTCCTTCTCGAAAAAGCACTTCATCCGCCTCTAAAATTTTCCGGTATCCATACTCGATCAATCTCCTCAATTCGAGCTCGTTAAAATTCTGGAAATACTCGACTTTTTTGAGATGATCCTTGATATAAAGAGAACTATTTTTTCGGACTGAACTGAGAAAAAGTTTTGAACCTTGTACGTTTTCTCGATGTTTTTTGGGATCGTCTCCCAACATATAAACTTTGCGCTCGTTATCATCCGGAAAATAAATTCCAGCTTGCCGCAAATTATATTCTACCGTATAGTGAAGAGAACTTCGTGCCTCTTTAAAAAAGGTAAAATCTTCCAGCCAAAAAATTAACTCGAATTGAAAAAAACCATCTTGATAGCCGTTGAAAAATACTTTGGGCGGTCTCCGCTTTGAGATTAAGGGATCCCGAGAAGCTGAATCGATGAGAATTTCAGTAACGAGGAGAGGATTGTATTCCGGTTCAATGGTCAGATGAATTAAACTATATCCTCCACTTTGAGAGTCATGAGTCCAATTCGTAAGTTTATTTTCGATTAAAGTTCCATTGGGAATAACAACATTTTGACCGATAGGCGTTCTAATCGTTGTCGTTCTTAAAGAAATTTCATGAATATTGCCTTGAACATCTTCAAATTCAATAAAGTCACCAACTTTTAATTTTCTCTCTAACAAAATTGTTATACCACTAATAAAATTATTAGTAATTTGCTGCAAACCAAAGCCAATCCCAACTCCCAAACCACCAATAATGACCACGATAGAAGAAAAATCAAATCCCATCGTTTGCACGATTAAGATAAAACCAAAACCCCCAATAAAATAACTAATTAAGATGGAAATTGAGGCTCTAATCCCCGCATCTAGGTTAAATTTTGTCAGAATTCGCCGTTCTAATAAATAGCGAGTTGCTCTCGAAAGAAAAAGAACCAAGAAAGTCGCTAGAGAAATTTGAAAGATCGTAATTAAAGAAATTTCAGTATTCCCTAACTTGAATAGGTGAATTGAAAAAATAGATTCAAGATACTGAACAAATGTTTCAATCATAATGTTTCTTGCGATCGCTTCATTCCCTTCTCGATCGCATCAACTGGGAATGCTACATCATAACATTGTTAAATTAGGGCATTATCTAAGAAATTTTATCGGCATGGAATTTTTAAATTCATCATTTAAAAATTCCAAAGCAAACTCACTATTAATACCAAAGTTTTTTATTCCTATATTTAGTTTTCCTTAAAATCCTAAAGTTTTATGTTCTTTAAGGGAGAGCGAGGATTTTGATTTCTCACATTTCGGATTTTTTCATAGTATTCTCGCTCTAGAGAACTTGGATTTTGGGGTGTGGCAATCACAATTTTTACCATTTGATCCGTTCGACCCCCTTTGGGGGCAATCCAGCCTTTTCCTCGCAAGCGTAAGGTTTGTCCGGAACGAATCCCCGCCGGAACTTTCATGGTCACCGCACCATCGGGGGTGGGAACTTCAATGGATGCTCCCAAGACGGCTTCATCCGGAGCGATCGGCAGTTCGCAAGTCAAATTATCACCATCAAACTGAAAAAAGGAATGGGATTCGAGTTCCACATTTAAATATAAATCTCCTCGCCTCTGGAGAAAACTGTCAAATTGTCCTTTCCCTTTGACTCGGATGCGGCTGCCGGGTTTTGCTCCGGGGGGAATGCGAACGTCAATCGTTTCTCCGGCCACATTCAGGCGTTTCTGCACGCCGCGAAAGGCTTCCGAGAGAGTGAGGCGAATGCTGGCTTCTTTGTCACTCGAGGCAGGTTGTTCGCTAAATCCGGTTCTAAATCCAGTGGAGTTTCTGTAATTATTTTGCTGTCGCGCGGTGGTGGTGCGATAGGTGCGGGTGCGCTGGCCGGTTCCCCCCAAACCGCCTAAAAGATCGTTGATAAATTCTTCAAAGCTCCCGTACTGGCCGAAATCAAAGCCACCAAAATCCGCCGAGGTGCGACCGAAACCGCTTCCTTGGGGCGTTGAACCGACTTGCCGCCAATATTGTCCGAATTGGTCGTATTTCTTGCGTTTATCGGCATCGGAGAGAACTTCGTAGGCTTCGCTGATTTCTTTAAAGCGAGCTTCGGCTTTTTTGTCTCCGGGATTGCGATCGGGATGGTATTTAAGCGCGAGTTTCCGGAAGGACTTTTTAATTTCCTCCGGACTCGATGTTTTGCTCACCCCGAGGATGGCGTAATAGTCTTTGAAATCAGTCGAGGCCATCAATAGCAGTCTCCTCTTCGCAATTACCGATATAGAATTTCTTCTCCATCTGGGGGGATCTCGCGATCGCCGATCGAGTTTTTACTAACCTTAACAAAATTAAGAATAACAAAATTAGGGCAGGGATGAAGTTCGGTTTTTTCGGTAGCTTGACCGATTCGCGATTCGCAATGGGGAAACGCTTGTTAAATTTAGGGTCGAGCCTTGCCAAACCCAGAAATCACCCTCTCAAACTTTAACGCAAAAGTCTCTCGATCGTGGTGCTGGCTTGATATTCGTAACCCCCGCCAAATAAGTTAAAGTGGTTGAGAACGTGATAGAGATTGTAGAGGGGTTTGCGGTCGTCATAACCGCGATCGAGTTGCCAAGTTTGATTGTAGCCGCGATAAAAGGCGGCGGAAAACCCCCCAAAGAGTTCGGTCATGGCTAAATCGACTTCGCGATCGCCCCAATAGGTGGCTGGGTCTAAAATCACAGGTTCGCCGTCTGTGGTACAAGCGGCATTTCCCGACCAGAGATCCCCGTGAACGAGGGAGGGGGGGGGAGTGCGATCGCTTAAAATTTCTTTGACCCTCATCACCACTTTGTCAGTATCGGGAAAATTTCCTCCCCGTCGTTTGGCGAGGCGCAACTGAAAACCGATGCGCTGTTCGGCAAAAAACTCGCTCCAATTTTCGCTCCAAGGGTTGATTTGGGGAGTCGAACCAATGGTATTGTTGCGATCCCAACCAAAGCGATCGCTACCCGGACTTTGGTGTAGTTTGGCTAAGTTTTGCCCCATAACTTCCCAAGTATGGCTGTTTCCCCGTCCGAATTCCAGCCATTCCATCACAATAAAACTATAGTCTCCTGCCATGCCGCAGCAGAGGGGTTGGGGAATGCGGAGGGTGTGGGTGTCGTACATTTGCTGTAACCCCAAGTATTCCGCTTCAAACATTTCAATTTGGTTAGCTTGGTTGACTTTGACGAAGTAAGAGAAATTACTATTACTCACGGAATAACTTTGGTTGATGCACCCTCCTCCAACGGAACGATGGGAGGTAATTTCAAACGGTTTTCCCGTCGTCTCTGAGATTTTTGCGGCAATTTCTTTCCACATGGTTATCTATGAATTAACGATCCTCACCATTCCTGACGGCGGCTAAAGCAAGGGGCTGCGTGGGTCACCTGCGTCCGCACCTTGAAAGCCCCGCCACCGCGTCCCCTTTTCCACCCCGCTCTAAAGAGATGGGGAAACCACCAAGCTCCCGTTTTTTCTCGTGTTGTCTCCGTCCCAGCCATAGCCATCGAGCCGTTGTAGAGCGAGTTGAATGCGAGCGCGGACGGCGAGTTCGGGTTCGGTGACTTGCCACGCGTGCCAATGGTTGCAAATTTGGCTTATAAATGTAGATTGCTGAACTGCCAAGCCTTGCAATCCTACCACAGCCGCATAGCGTACCACCCATTCTGTATCTTGCGAAACGGCCATCAGCGTATCGAGGACGCGAGTTTGAGCGGGTTCTCGGGATTCGGGAGAGAGTTCGCCCCATAAAATATTACCCAATCCCCGAGCCGCAGCACGACGAACGCTAAAGGAAAAATCTTCTCGAGCTGCTCTTATCAGGGTATTCAACCCGCGCGGATCGCCAATTCCCGCCAAAGCGCGGATCGCCCAAGCCCTTGCCCCATAATTATAGCCGTCCAATTGTTCGAGGAGAGAAGGAACGGCGGGAATTCCCAAACTAATTAAGCCCTCAACCGCAGCAACGGCAGCTCCGGGGTTATTGTAGCCGAGAACTTCAATTAACGTGGGAATCGCACTTTCGTGGCACAAATCAGCTAACGCTTCCACCGCATCGAGCAAACCCTCCGAAGAATCAGCGCGATCGACGGCTTCAATATAATCTTGAATGGTTGTTGGTTGTTGGTTGTTGGTTATTAGTTGTTGGTTATTTGTTATTAGTTGTTGGTTGTTCATTGATCATTGTTCATTGATAATTGTTCATTGTTATAACAGCGAATCCATTAAAGTCATGACCCGATCGCTATCCTCGGAGAGTTGCAGGGACGAGGATGAGGTTTCTTGCAGGTGATTTTCTAAAACGCCTTTGAGGGCAATTAACTTGAGACTATTTTCGGCTAGGGTTTCCGCGATCGCTTCGGCTGCGGGTAAATATCCTACGACTCCCAAGTCCATGAGAGCAGAACGGCGCAATTGCAAGCGATCGCCTTGCAAAGCCTCGATCAAGTGCCGTCCGTATTTGTCTTCTCCTGTCAATTGATACAATGCCCGAGCCGCGCCATATTGAACCTTCTCCACGGGATGTTCCAGAAAAGGTAAAATTGCCGCGATCGCTTCGGTGGCTTGCAACGCACCCAAAGCCTCGATAATGGCTTCATAAGGTTGAACCAGATGGGGTTTCCCCGGTACGGGTTTGGCGGCTTCGACTCCCCCTTCGAGGAATTTCAACAAGTGAGGAACGCAACGGCGATCGCCGATCGCCCCGAGAGCTTGGGCGGCAGATTCTCGCACGTAAACATCTTCACAATCAAAACAGCGCAAGAGTGCGGGAATGGCTTCGGTTGCTTCGAGTTTGCCCAAGGCTTTAGCTGCATTGCGACGCAGGGCATACCCACCATCGGGAGTGCGGCGATCTTCATCTTCGAGGGCTTCGATTAATACCGCGATCGCCTCGGGTTCTCGCACCCGAAACCGTCCCAACCACCAAGCTGCATAGTAGCGCAAACCCGTATCTTCTTTTTGCCGCAAGTTGGCGATCGCCTTTTCGATCGTCAGGGGTTCGCCATTCGGTGGCGTTAAATTTTCTTCACCAAAATATTCTTGCATTTTCAGTTACCCATTACCCATTACCTATTACCCATTACCCATTTGAGGAGAATCAAAAAGCATTGTCGTCATGTAGCGATCTGCCCAAGATTCTCCAAAAGAGTTTTCTAATATTCGCCGCGTTTTGTCATTTTTGCGCTGCTGGTGGCAATAATAATTTTGTCCTTCGAGAATTTCCGCGATCGCTTCCGAATTCGATAACGGCAAACTTTCCTTCGCAATTTGACAGTGTAGGGATAAAAAGCGATCCACCCGTTCTAAAAATGCCTTTTCCTCCTCTTCGCCAATGGGACGCACGAACAGGCAAAACTCAGAGAAAATATGTCCCCATGGTGGCAGTTCTCGGGGTTGAGAAAATTGCGCGTTTGGCAAACCTGTCAGCTTTTGACGATAGGCTTCTGATAGAGATCGATCTCGACTCACCGGAGACAGATCTGCGATCGCCGCGCTTACCCCCTTCTCACTCCCTACGATATCCGTTCCAAATAGGGGCAAAGCATAATTGACCCGAGGAAACATCACGCAATGCAAAATATCGACGCGATCGCCTACCCGGGCTAACTCTAAATGTAATTTGCGAAACTGGGGTGTTTGATAGCAATGATTTTCAATGACGATTTTTTCTCCTTCCAAAACCCCTTCTACATAGCCCAAATCCTCGGGAATGGAGTAAGGCGATAACGTTAAATATTCCCGCCACCGAGATTCAATGCAATCTGCCAGTTTGCGAACGAGAAGATACTGGCGTTCTCTTAAGGAAACATTCAAAGTTTGTATCATTACCGATAATTGATAATTGATAAGAGATGCTGTCAACACCCAAAAGAATCAACTCTCGGCATGACAACATCTCTTAGAATAGGATTCAGGCTTCGAGGGGACGAATGCTGACGATTTCACCACCCATGCGCGTGATGCGACGCATCTCTTCATTCATGCGCTGATAGGGAACGGAGATAAAAACGCTATCGCTCGTGCGAAACGGATAGGCATTACTCTCTGTGAGATCGTTCTGCTGCATTCCTTTGACCTCGTAGATAAAGGTACGGGCTGCCGACGGCGAACTGGAAGAGCCAAAAGCTCCAGATTTACCTAACATGGCGATCGCTCCTTTTAATAATTTACGAAATTTCCGTTGCAATTTTCGATCCCTCGAGTCAATCGAAAATCTCAAACAAGTTACACGGCATTTAGGCTAGAGTAATACTAGCAACTTTGCCTCCCTGTTTGTTGATTCTTTGGAGAGTTGCGGACAACTCTTCATAAGGGACGAGGAAAGCCCGACTGGAACGACGCACCCGAGGATAGCGAGGGATACTTAAACCCGAAACTTCCACTCGATAGATTCGTCCTGCTTTACTAGGAGTTCTGAAGGCTTGGTTCGAGGGAACATTTTGCTTGGACGCTCGATATGCCCAACCTTCGCTACCCCCCGAAGGGCCGACGATAGCAGAGACACTGTTGCGAGCCAAATCTTGGGCCAAGCGAGATTCACTGCCTGCAAGTTGAGAGCGATCGCTATTGGCATAACCCCGATACAATTGGAACATCCTGGTGAAACCCACCATTTTTTGTCCCCGTTGGGTGCTAAAACCCCGGTAGTAGGGAACAATGGACTCGCCAAAATTTTCGTCGTATTCGGGAGAATCGATATAAGAATCGATATCGGCTTCAAAACCCTCATTTTCATAGAGGTCGAGATGATAAATCACCTCGGACTCGTCGTAGGGAGCCCGTCCCAATAAGTGTTTGTAGTTTAACTCAATGGTGCGAGTCTGGAAACTACCATACAAGAATTTCTTCTTATACAGTTCCGACTTGGCAACAGCGCGGACGAATTCGCGCACGCTGAGAGAACCGTTGCTCACTAAAGATTCTAATCCCGTGAGGCGTTCGGAACTCATGATATAGTCGTTGCCCAGTACCTGACGGTAAACTGCCCGAATGACGGCTTTTGCGTCGTCTTGCGACCAATTGGGACGCAGTTCGACGGGTTGGCTGTCACTGTAAGCAGTCGTCCCGAGGCGCGAGGCTGCTGTTGTAATCGCCACTAAAATTTTTCTCCTTTTAAAAAGATTCGCTAAAATGTGCGAATTTCAAATCGAAAATTTCAACTCGGAAGAAGTTCGCTAGCAGCCTTACAATTGCTAGCAACTAAGCGCGAGTAATACTCATGATTCGATAGCCGCGCTTATTTAATTTTTGCAGAGTAGAGGAGAATTGGTCGTAAGCAACGACATATTCATCCATACTCAAGCGAATTTGTGGGGCCAAGGAGGAAGCTGCTTTGCTGACGCGGATGCGATACACATCGCCGCGATCGGCAGAAGTCGTTCCGGTGAGAGACAGACCTGCGTTAGAGCCTTCTACTGAATTCGCTAAGTTGCGAGCTAATTCGTAAGTTAAATGAGGACGACCGCCATCCCCTTGGGCGCGATCGCTGTTAGCGTAACCCTTATACAGTTCAAACATGCGGGTAAACCCGACGGTTTTCTGTCCGGGTTGAGTATCGAAACCCCGATAGTAGGGAACGATAAAATCACCAAAATTCTGCACGTATTCGGGAGAATCGATATAAGAATCGATATCGGCTTCAAACCCTTCTGCTTGATAGCGATCGAGGTGCTCGATAATTTCGGACTCGTCGTAAGGGACGCGACCGAGGAGGTGTTTGAAGTTGAGCTCGATAGTGCGAGGATGGTAATTGGGATAGAGGAATTTTTTCTTGTAGGTCTCGGATTTAGCAACGGCTCTCACGAAATCTCGCACGGTAATCGCGCGATCGCACAGTAGGGATTCTGCACTGGTGACGCGCTCGGACGACATGATATGATCGTTCCCGAAAACCTGTCGATAAACGGCTCGAATTGCTACCTTGGCATCCTCTTGACTCCAGTTCGGTCGCAGTTCTACGGGATCGCTGTCGCTAAAAGCAGAAGTTCCGAGGCTTGATGCTGCTGCGGTAATTGCCACTTTCTTATGCTCCTCGTTTTTATTCGGCTTGTTGAGATTTTTGACAAACCGGTTTTACAAAAATATTGCTTTGAAAAAAATATTGCTCGGAATGACAGAAAACCGTTAAAACCTTAGCGGCTCTTAAACCGTCTCCTGCCTTTCCGAGCAATCGCCAAAAAACTAGCTCAGGGCGTTAATCGCGTAGTCGAGGTAAGAGTTAGCTTCAACTGCAGGATCGCCGCTCAATCCATGATTGGCTTTGATGTAGTTGAGGGCTTCAACGTACCAACTGGGAGATAATTCAAAGGTGCTGTTGATTTCGTCAATACCTGCAATGAGGTATTCATCCATCGGACCAGTGCCACCCGCAATGAGGCAGTAGGTTACCATCCGCAAGTAGTAGCCGATGTCCCGCTCGCACTTAGCTTTACCTTCGGGGGTAGAAGCGTAGTTAGCCCCTTGCATGGTGGTGGTGTAGGGGAATTTCTGATAAACCGCCGCAGCAGCACCGGAAACCAAGGAGCTAGCTTTTCCGCTCAGGGTTTTAGCAGCTTCCAAGCTCGGGCCGGCTTGACGCAAGCGACCAAATGCAACTTGCAGTTCGGAACTGCTTAAGAAACGGCCTTGAGAATCAGCACCAGCAACAGCTTCAGTCAGGGGAGTTTTCATGGAAAAATTGACCTCTTTTTTAAGAATGGTTTGCGAAAAATGTAAAGCTTTGTAACAAGCCTTAAACTTGCTTCAATATCTTGGCTAAATTGCCGAAGCATTCGGAAAATTTCTCTCTAGGGGAGAGAAGTGTGTTTCTAAGCAACTGCTGCAGCAGCGCGATCGAAGTAGCCAGCAATTTCAGCCATGAGAGCGCTGCAATCTCCGGGGGTGATTCCCGCACGGTCGTTAGCGATCGCAATTGCCGCATCTTTCATTTTGGCAACGCCAGCAGCAACGGAAGCACCGGGGGTTCCTAAAGCCAAGTAGGTTTCGCGCAAGCCATTCAAGCAGCGATCGTCTAAAACGCTAGCATCGCCAGAAAAAATAGCGTAGGTCACATAACGCAAGATGATTTCCATGTCCCGCAAGCAAGCAGCCATGCGACGGCTGGTGTAAGCATTTCCACCAGGAGCGATTAATTGAGGCTGTTCGGCAAACAATGCACGAGCGGCGCTGGTAACGATCGCAGAAGCATTACTGGTAATGCGGTTAACTGCATCCAAACGCTTGTTGCCGTCAGCAACCATAGCTGCGAGGGCATCGATTTGTTCTGCACTCAGGTAAGCGCCACGAGCATCGGCTTGGGAAACGACCCGCGTAAATGCGTCAAACATTAAAGCATCTCCTAAAACTTGACTGAATATGTTTTTGATTCAGCTTTTCTTGAACCAAGAATTATTGAAACAAATCGAACGTGCAGATTTTGTGCAGTTATCCCCAATATTCTTAAACATTGATGACGTTTGGTAAAGAAACGTAAAGTAGTTGAGAATCAGAAGTTGAGGGAAGGGGAAGAAGGGGGCGAAATTTATCCTTCCGCCTTCATCCTTCATCCCTCATCCTTTCAGACCTGCCTTATCTTGACTGTATTCTTCAATCTCGATCTTGACGGGTTTGGCGCGCCAAATTTCCGTAGCGTATTCGCGAATGGTGCGATCGCTGGAAAATTTGCCCATGCGCGCGGCATTGAGGATGGACATTTTCGTCCAATTTTCCCGATCCTTATAGGCTTCGCTGACCCGATCTTGGCATTCTACGTAAGCGCGGAAATCCGCCAAGAGCATATATTGGTCGTGGTGAAGCAGGGAATCCAGCAACGGCTTGAATAACTCGCGATTGCCGTAGGAGAAATACCCCGAGGCAATGCGATCGAGGGTGCCTTTCAACTCCAGATCGCGGTTGTAATAATCCATGGGTTTATACCCCATTGCCTTCATTTCCTTGACTTCCTGCGCCGTCAACCCGAACAAGAAGAAGTTTTCCGCACCAGCTTCCTCGCGAATTTCGATATTTGCACCGTCTAGGGTACCAATGGTTAAAGCGCCATTCATGGCAAACTTCATATTTCCCGTTCCCGAAGCCTCTTTCCCAGCAGTAGAGACCTGTTCCGAAAGTTCTGCCGCTGGATAGATGCGCTGTCCGAGAGAGACATTGAAGTTGGCCATAAAGACCACTTTTAAACGTCCCCGAACATCGGGATCCTTATTGACCACTTCTCCGACTGCGTTGATTAACTTGATAATCAACTTGGCCATAAAATATCCCGGTGCTGCCTTACCGCCAAAAATAAACGTGCGCGGCACGATCTCCATGTCGGGATTGCGTTTGATGCGATTGTAGAGGGCGACAATGTTGAGGACGTTTAACAATTGGCGCTTGTATTCGTGGATGCGCTTCACCTGCACGTCAAACAGAGAGTTGACATCCACCTCGATGTTATTGTGCTTCCAAATATAGTCGGCGAGTGCCTGCTTGTTGGCTTGCTTGATTTCTTGCCAGCGAATATGGAACACCGGATCTTCAGCATAAGCTTCCAATTTCCGCATTTGGTCTAAGTTTTTCAGCCAACCATCGCCAACTTTTTCGGTAATCAGATCGGCTAATTTGGGATTGCACAATAAAATCCAGCGACGGGGGGTGACGCCATTGGTTTTGTTGATGAATTTTTCCGGCCAGAGTTTGGCAAAATCTTTCAGGGTATCGCTTTGCAGGAGTTGGGTGTGCAATGCTGCTACCCCATTAATGGCATGAGACCCCACGCAGGCTAAATGTGCCATCCGCACGGATTTTTCCGAGCCTTCTTGAATGATGGACAACCGTTCGATTAACTCGGGTTCGTTGGGAAACCACGTGCTGACATCTGCTAAGAAACGATGATTGATCTCGTAAATAATTTCGAGGTGACGGGGCAAAATGTAAGCGAATAAGCTCACCGGCCAGCGTTCCAAGGCTTCGGGAAGGAGGGTATGGTTAGTATAAGCAAAGGTTTTTTGCGTGATATACCATGCCTTATCCCAGTCCATATCGTGCTCGTCTACGAACAGGCGCATCATCTCGGCAATACTGACGGCGGGGTGAGTATCGTTGAGTTGGATGGCAAAATGTTCGTGCAGGTTGTCGAGATTGGGATGCAGGCGTAGATGATTGCGAATGATATCTTGCAGGGATGCCGAAACAAAGAAATATTGTTGCTCTAAGCGCAACTGTCGCCCTTGGGGGGTATTGTCGTTGGGATAGAGAACCTTGGAGATGGTTTCCGAGGACATTTTACTGGCCACCGCCCCGTCGTAATCTCCCGCATTAAAGGCATCGAAGTTAAAATGCTGGTCTTCTCCTGCCTCCGATCGCCATAAACGCAAGGGGTTAACGGTGTTGGTGTTGTAACCGGGAACGGGGGTATCGTAGGGAATCGCCGTGACCGTGCGATCGTGAACCCATGTCACCTTGGGGCGACCGCGTTCGTCGTGATAAATTTCCGTGCGACCGCCATATTTAACCTGTACTGTAGCCTCGATGCGGGGAATTTCCCAAGGATTGCCGAAGCGCAGCCAGTTATCAGGGATTTCCGCTTGCCAGCCATCGCGGATTTCTTGGTGAAAAATGCCGAATTCGTAGCGAATGCCATAACCGATCGCAGGGATTTCCAAGGTGGCGAGAGAGTCGAGGAAACAGGCGGCCAATCGTCCCAAACCTCCATTTCCCAGCCCCGGATCGTGTTCTTGTTCGATGATGTCTTCGATATCGAGACCCGCTTCCTCGAGCACTTCCCGCATGTCGTCATAAATGCCCAAGTTCACGAGATTATTGCCTAGATTGCGCCCCATGAGAAACTCGGCGGACAGGTAACAGACCACTTTGACGGTTTGCTTGCTATAAGTGTCTACCGTATTGATAAACCGATGGAGCAAGCGATCGCGCACGGTATAAGCCAGGGCCTTATAAAAATCGTTCGACGTTGCCCATTGCTGGTATTTTCCTTGGCTATAAAACAGATGATCCGCAAAAGCACGTTTGAAGGTGGCCAAACTCATGCCCGTGCGATCGTCTTCTACTTTGATTTGGATATTGGAGGGAGATGAATTTGTCTGAACCACGAGGTCGCTCTGCTCCTATAATAGTTTGTCTGTTTGGTATTGTGACCCCTGTTCTCCTCCAACCCCCCAGTTCTTAATAAAATTGTTCGGTTAGGGAAGCAAATCAGTCACCACCTCACCACCTCACCAGTCGGGGAACGGGAAACAGGGATAGAAGGGGAAATCGATTCATCCTTCATCCCTCATCCTTCCGATTAATCCACGTTCCACCAGCCGAAACCGGGGCCGATAATGCGGACGGTCACCCAAATCGCGACTAAAGCGCCGATCCCGATCCAAGCGCCTCGGGTTGTCCATTTCATAAATTGGTCGGCTTGGTTTTTGGTGATGGGAATCCACGGCAAAATATTTTTGTCTTTGCCATATTTATCTCCAAGGGCTTCTTTGCGTCGTTTTGATTCACCCATAATCTATTTGTTGTCTCCCGAGATACAGAGTATTTATGAGAATAATGATATCGCTGTCAGTCAATCGAGAGACTGTTTTCTGTTAACATTGCAGCGAAGCCAGATCGGAGCAGCAGCACTGTAGATAAAACGTCATTTCTGGCTTGTTAGAGTCCGATCGCAACTCGCTGGCGATTTCTCACTTCCAAGTAAACCAAAAGTGCATTAATATCTGCCGGATTTACCCCACCGATCCGAGAGGCTTGACCAATAGTAAGGGGGCGAACTTTATTTAATTGTTCTCGCGATTCCATTGACAATGTTTCCACTTTCATATAATCCAAATCTTGAGGTAATTTCCGATTGGCATTGCGGCTAATTTGTTCGATTTGATTTTGCTGGCGTTGGATGTATCCCGCATATTTAATCTCAATTTCGGCATCTTCTTTTTCAATTTGATTTAACTCGGGATTTCCCAACCCATAACGGTCTAAATCCGTGTAGTGGAACCCCGATCGCCGCAACAAGTCGGCTAAGGTAATCGATCCCTTAATCTTCTCTTGCGTCTCCGCCATAATTTGTTGTCCGATCGCTTCGAGTTCTTTGACTCGGGTGCGATTTAAGCGCTCTTTTTCCGCTTCGATCTGGGCATATTTGTGCTGGAATAATTGCCAACGGCGATCGTCGATGAGACCGATTTCTCGACCTAACGGGGTGAGGCGGCGATCGGCATTATCGGAACGCAAGAGCAAGCGATATTCGGAACGAGAAGTGAGCATTCGATAGGGTTCTCTTAAGTCTTTCGTACACAAGTCGTCAATCAATGTGCCGATGTAACTTTGTTCCCGAGGAAAGACGAGCATTTCTTGCCCCTTCACAAAACGAACGGCATTAATCCCCGCAACAATGCCTTGGGCGGCGGCTTCTTCATATCCCGTCGTCCCGTTAATTTGTCCCGCCGAAAATAACCCTTCAATGTTCTTCGTCATTAAAGTGGGATAGCATTGGGTTGCGGGTAAATAGTCGTATTCCACGGCATAAGCCGGTCGCAACATGACGCAGTTTTCCAACCCCGGCAAGGTTTGCAACATCCGCAATTGCAAGGTTTCCGGCAATCCTGTGGAAAAGCCTTGAATGTACAATTCGGGGATTTCTCGCCCTTCCGGTTCGATAAAGATTTGATGAGACTCTTTGTGAGCAAAGCGCACGATTTTATCTTCGATGCTGGGACAGTAACGAGGACCCTTGGCATCGATAAATCCCCCATAAACCGGAGACAGGTGCAAATTCTCTTGGATTAAGCGATGGGTTTCGGCGGTGGTGCGGGTCAGATAACAATTCATTTGTTCCCGTTCTATCCAAGCATCGGGATCGAAACTAAACCAGCGCAGGCGATCGTCGGGGGGTTGGGGTTCCATGCGAGAATAGTCCACCGATCGCTTATCCACTCGGGCGGGGGTTCCGGTTTTTAAGCGCCCCGTCTCAAAACCCAGTTGGTTGAGGGTCTCTGTTAATCCGACTGCGGCAAATTCTCCGGCACGTCCGGCAGGCATGGACTTCTCCCCGATCCAGATGCGACCCCCGAGAAAAGTTCCGGTAGTGAGGACGACTGCTTTGGCGGCAAAACAAGAGCCGAAATAGGTTTGCACTCCTAGGACTTCATCATTTTTCCCCAAGACCAAATCCGTGGCCATCCCTTCGCGAATCACCAAATTTTCTTGATTTTCGACGATTTCTTTCATCACCTTGGCATATTCCCGCTTGTCCGTTTGCGCGCGCAACGCCCAAACTGCCGGACCTCTGGAGATATTGAGGACGCGCTTTTGCAGATAGGTGCGATCGGCCATTTTGCCAATTTCTCCCCCCAATGCGTCTACTTCGTGGGTGAGTTGGGATTTTGCCGGACCGCCGACGGCCGGGTTACAGGGTTGCCAAGCGATTTTATCGAGATTTAAGGTCAGCATGAGGGTGCGACATCCCAACCGTGCCGAAGCGAGGGCAGCTTCGCACCCAGAATGTCCGGCACCAATAATGATGATGTCGAATTCGTCTTGGAAATCTACGGGGTTTGAGAGGGTCATTTCAGTGAACAGTTATCAGTTATCAGTTATCAGTACCGATCGCTAAAGCGGGAGGCTTGAAGTTCGGAATTTTCTGGGTTTTTCCCTTGAGAGGGGAGGCTTGAGACCGCTTCTTCTCGGTCATCGTTCGGACGGGATGGGAATTATTTCTCTATCCCGAAAATGGAGCAAGAGGACTCCCGTTACAGCTTCAGCTTAACGGGATTCGGGCTTCTTACGTCTTGAGAAAACCTCAAGACTAAGCCCTCAGAATGGCGACCCAAAA
Organism: Spirulina sp.; assembly: GCA_051439525.1. GTDB lineage: Bacteria > Cyanobacteriota > Cyanobacteriia > Cyanobacteriales > Spirulinaceae > CCY15215. Next base: position 17,051 of record JBFRWJ010000509.1, read on the forward strand.
AGCAACCGAACAACGGGAGACAACTGAGTTTACATCGCCGATTCAAAAATGAAACGCAACACGGTCGGGTAGCCTAAAGGAGACTCATCAGGTATACTCTGATGTTTACCACAATATTGAAGATAAACCCAATGTATCATCAACATCTTAGCATAAATGAACGAGAAAAAATCTATGAGCTGCGAGAAAAACAGAAACTATCGATTTCTGCGATCGCGAAAATTCTCCAACGCTATAAAAGTACAATATCGCGAGAATTAAAAAGGAATACAGATGAGTTAGGAAACTATCATCCAGATAAAGCTGAAGAAAAAATGAAAAAAAGAAGAAAAGAGTCAAAAGAAGCATTTAATGAAATCAAAGAAAAGACAATAAAGTGAATAAAAGAAAGGCTCAAAGAATATCATAATCCAGAATAAATAGCGGGAAGATTAAAAAGAGAAGGAGAAGAAAGAGTGAGCTATGAAACAATATAAAAAATATAAAAATGATATATGAAAGTCACAAAGGACTAGATAAGTATCAAAAATATCTGCGACAGAATCGCAAAAAAAGAAGAAAAAGAAGAAGTCTGAAAGCAAAGCGAGGAGGGATATTAGGGCGAATTGGAATAGAAGAAAGACCCAAGATAGTTGACGAGAAAAAAGAAATCGGTCACTGGGAAGGAGACACAATAATAGGAAGTAACCATCAAGGAGCGATAGTGACGTATGTAACCCGCGATAAAATCTTGTTAATGCCCGAGGAAACCTTACCCGTGACTTTTGACCTGACCACCAATATTACCACCCAAGACGGCAAATTACTCATTCCTGTTGATAGCAAGGTCAAAGGTCAATTAAAACCTGCCGGAGAAGGGACAAAATTTGTGGCAGAAGAGTTGATTTATCCCGACGGAACCACTCAACCTTTTAATGCGGCTTCTCAAATTATTACCGAGAAAGAAACCATTCGTAAAGGCAGCAATGTGGGACGGGTTGTTAAGAATGCAGCGATCGGGACGGCTGCTGCTGCGGCGATTTCTGCGGTGACAGGCGATCGGGCTATTGCTACGGAAGAGTTGCTCATCGGTGCCGGTGCTGGTGCGATCGCGGGTCTAATTCAAAATTTCCTCGGTCGCAATAGTGTCGATCTTATTGTCGTCGAGCCGGAAACTAATTTAGATATTACTTTAGGTTCGGATTTATGCCACACTTGAATTAAATTAGTGGTTACCTTCGAGATCGTATAAAGAATGATCGAGGTTGCGATCGCGCTGGCAATAATGCTCACCAAAACCAAACCCGCCTCTTTGTTGTCTTTCGCTACATCTAGAATGCGATCGACTAATTGCTCTGAGGCGGGTTGTGTACTGAGAACAGTTTCGGTTCGATTGACATTTTTTTCAAGATTCTTTTCGTTGGAGATGAAAAGAATCTTGTCTTGATTTTGTTTATTCATGACAATACTAGGATTAACTGCAATACAGAACTAATCAAATGCCAAGTCGATCATAAATCATATTTTTTTGTAGTTTAGGGTGAATAAGGTTCAAATACAAAAAAAATTCTGGCTGAATTTTCCCATGAAAAAATAGCCAAAAACTCTTTTGGGTCTAAAAAAGTCAATTTTAGCTCAAAATAGCTCATTGATTGGGTGAGCTAGAATTGACTATAGCAAAACCAATTGAGATGTGAAGTCCGCGTAGGCTGAAACCCTTGCCATTGCTAGATTGTTTGTTTACAAATAATATAGTCTTGCTATATGAAGAGAAAATAGAATATTTTGTAGAATTTTACTTACCTTTGTAAAAAAATTAGGAGTAAGGGAGAAATTTGGGCTACAAGCTAACCTAAATTTCCCATTTTCTCTTGTTTAAAGCGATCGCATCAATCGCCGAACTTCAATCTGAATAT
>JBFRWJ010000510.1:0-9269 GCA_051439525.1 Spirulina sp.
GTCAGTTCCGGATCTTCGGACTGCCAAATATTGACGATCGCTCTCGGGGGCAAGACAATGGGACGAATGGATAAACTGAGGGGACATATGGGAGTAACCGCAAGTGCCTCCATCCCCGCGTGCAGGATGGGACCATTCGCCGAAGCATTGTAACAAGTCGAACCCGTGGGAGTCGAGACAATTAACCCATCGCCGTGATAGCGATCGACGATTTCCCCATCCACTTCCAGCTCCAATAAACAAGTCGGCATCCGATCCACGCTGGCGGGTTTAATCCCCATCTCGTTTAAACAGAGAAAACGATCGCTCACAATCTGCGGATTAATGCGATCGCCCTGCCAGAGATAGCTTTGTAACATCATGCGCCGTTGTACCGCATAGCGATCGCCCAATAAACGCTGCCAAACGCGATCGGTGTCCTCAAATTCTTCAAAAGGCTCCGTCAGAAAGCCCAAATGACCCCCCACATTGACGGCGAGGATGGGAACCCCTTTCGGGGCGAGGTGACGTGCTGCAGCTAAGGCGGTGCCATCCCCTCCCAAAACGAGAGCCAAGTCAATATGCCCCGTCGTCGAAGCCAAAAAGACCGGATAGGGGTTATCATGAGGGCCGCTCGGTCCGATTAAAACCTTGCACTGAAATTGTTCGAGTTCCTTGGCGCATTTGTCTGCCCATTGTTCGCTCTGAACATTATTGGCTTTATAAACAATGAGGACTTGTTGCAGTTGCATACTGGGAAGTGATGGTTTGAGAGATGCCAATTTACAACATATCCGGACTCTCGGCCATCTTCAGGGATTTTTTGCGAAATATTCCGTTTTGACGATTCGATCCGGGGAAAATTCCCGTATTGTCTTGGAGATCCGAGCGATCGCGATCGTCAATATCCATCGGTCTTCAACTCAACGGGTCACAACCCGACGAAATAATTTGTTAAAACATGATAAAAGATTAGCTAAACGCTCATCCCCCTGACCTCATCCATTAAATCCAGAATGCAAAATCCTGAAACTGCCACCCAGACGACTTTACTCCTCGGGAGTCCCCAACAATTCCCCACAATGGATCGGGAACATGGGAGCAATAGTTTTGCTCAACGTCACATCGGGATCGACGAACAAGATACAGAGCAGATGCTCAAACGTCTCGGTTACGCGAGCTTAGATGAATTAATTTATCATACCATCCCTGTCGATATTCGCCTCCAACAAACCCTCAATTTGCCACCAGCGAAAACCGAATATGAAGCCTTAGCGCAACTCAAAGAAATTGCCTCCAAAAATAAAATTAATCGTTCCTATATCGGCATGGGCTATTACGATTGTATTACCCCGCCCCCGATTCAGCGCAATATTTTAGAAAATCCCGGTTGGTATACCGCTTACACCCCCTATCAAGCCGAAATTGCTCAAGGACGGTTGGAAGACTTATTAAATTTTCAAACACTGATTATCGAACTAACGGGGCTGGAAATTGCCAATGCTTCCCTCTTAGATGAAGGTACCGCCGCCGCCGAAGCCATGACCATGAGTTATGGACTGTGTAAAAATAAATCTAATACGTTTTTTGTCGCCGATACTTGTCATCCCCAAACGATTGAAGTCATTCTCACTCGCGCCCAACCCCTCGATATTGAAGTCATCGTTGGGGATTGGGAACTTTTTGATTTTCAAACCCCGATTTTTGGGGCATTATTACAATATCCGGCTACCCACGGGGCAATTTTTGACTATCGTTCTTTCATCGCTAAAGTGCAAGAAATGGGGGGTTTAGTGACCGTAGCGGCGGATCCCCTCAGTTTAACCCTCCTCACTCCTCCGGGAGAATTCGGTGCCGATATCGCTGTCGGCAGCACCCAACGTTTTGGCGTACCTTTGGGATACGGCGGACCTCACGCCGCTTATTTCGCCACGAAGGAGAAATACAAACGACAAATTCCGGGGCGACTGGTGGGCATTTCTAAAGATCGCAACGGCAAACCCGCCTTACGCTTGGCCTTGCAAACCCGAGAGCAACACATTCGCCGGGATAAAGCTACCAGTAATATCTGTACCGCACAAGTCTTGCTCGCGGTCATGGCTTCCATGTATGCAGTGTATCACGGTGCCGAGGGGTTGAAAGCGATCGCCCAACGCATTCGCAAACTTACTCTCCTCCTCGCCACCGGACTGCAACGCCTGAATTATAGTATCGATCGCGTCCCCATTTTCGATACGGTTTGTGCGGGAGTCGGGGAGGAAGGTGCAAAAGCGCTCGTCAAGGTTGCGGAAGAGCAAGGCATTAATTTACGCTTGTTAGAACCGGGACGGGTTTGCATTTCCCTCGACGAAACGACGACGCGAGACGATGTTATCGACCTCTTCAATCTCTTCTGCAATCGGGAGAAGTTACCGTTTACCGTTGCCGAATTAGAACGAGAGTTACATTTGGACTATCCCGCACCCTTCGCCCGAGAAAGCGAATATTTGCGCGATCGCGTCTTTCGCAGCTATCGATCGGAAACGGAACTCCTGCGCTATTTGCATCGTTTGCAAAGCAAGGATCTTTCCCTGACCACTTCCATGATTCCCCTCGGGTCTTGTACCATGAAACTCAACGCCGCCGCCGAAATGTTCCCGGTGACCTGGCCGGAGTTTGGCAAAATACACCCTTTTGCACCTTTATCCCAGACTCGCGGCTATCAGATTTTATTCGAGCAATTGGAAACGTGGCTGGCAGAAATTACCGGCTTTGCGGGCGTATCCTTGCAACCCAACGCCGGTTCTCAAGGAGAATATGCCGGGTTGCAGGTGATTCGCAAGTATCACGAACATCGGGGAGAAGGACACCGCAAAATCTGCTTGATCCCCGAGTCGGCTCACGGAACCAACCCCGCCAGTGCAGTCATGTGCGGCATGAAGGTGGTAGCGGTGAAATGCGACAAGCAAGGAGATATCGACATTGCAGATTTACGAACCAAGGCAGAAAAACACGGGGCGAATCTTGCAGCTTTGATGATTACTTATCCTTCCACTCACGGCGTGTTTGAGGAAAGTATTGCAGAGATATGCACGATCGTTCATCAACACGGCGGTCAAGTCTATTTGGATGGCGCAAACATGAACGCACAAGTGGGGTTGTGCCGACCGGGGGACTACGGGGCGGATGTTTGCCATTTAAATCTGCATAAAACTTTCTGCATTCCCCACGGTGGCGGCGGGCCCGGGGTCGGTCCCATTGGCGTTGCTTCTCACCTCGTGCCTTTCTTACCGGGTCATTCCGTTATCGAGGTGGGAGGAGAAGATAGCATCGGGGCAATTTCTGCGGCACCTTGGGGAAGTGCGAGTATTTTGGTGATTTCTTGGATGTATATCGCCATGATGGGAGTCGAAGGGTTAACCCAAGCGAGCCAAGCCGCGATTCTCAATGCTAACTATATCGCTCAACGTTTGGATGGGGCTTATCCCATTTTATACAAAGGGAAGTCAGGCTTGGTCGCTCATGAATGTATTATCGACCTGCGACCGTTGAAAAAGCGGGCAGGGGTGGAAGTGGACGACGTGGCCAAGCGTTTGATGGATTACGGGTTTCACGCCCCCACCATGTCTTGGCCGGTCATTGGGACGATGATGGTGGAACCCACGGAAAGCGAGTCTTTGCAGGAGTTAGACCGCTTTTGCGAGGCGATGCTGTCCATCCGCGAGGAGGCAGCAGCCATTGAAGAGGGCGCGATCGACTCTCAAAATAATCCTCTCAAAAATGCACCCCATACGGCGGAATCTTTATTGTGCGATCATTGGGAGCGTCCCTATTCTCGAGAAGCGGCGGCCTATCCCGCCCCTTGGACGAAAGAGCACAAATACTGGGTTCCCGTGGGACGCATTGATAATGCCTTTGGCGATCGCAATTTAATTTGTTCTTGCGTTAGCATGGATGCGTATGACAGCGAACAATGAATTGGAGATTGTACAAAACTGAGATGCACCCTAGGTTTTGAACAGCGATCGGTTGCTGCTTTCAGAAAAGGTTAAACTTTTGCTGCCCATAGTCTCAGCTTTCGCTCAATTGCATTCACGAAGAGTTCCACCATTGAGACGGGTGGAACTCTTCATGCTTTTGATGAAAATTTAGTGAATGAGTTAGCTTAAAAATCTGGATTCCAAGTCGTTAGAAACTTCTACGATGAGGAGCGATATTTCTTAGATTCTCTATGGTTGCGCCAATGATATTAATCAATCTTCCCATCGGGCTTCCCAAACTCTTAACGATCGCGTTATCTTAAAGAAAAGCCTTCTCTTGTTTTCCAAAATGGCTATTCATTTTTACACTACCCGCGATCAATCTTACGGTTGTTTTTCCAACTTTTCCCCTCACGGTTTCGAGTTGGATGGCGTTTGGTGGCCGACCAGCGAACATTATTTTCAGGCACAGAAGTTTGCCGATACCCCTCACGTTGAAGAAATTCGTAATGCCAAAACCCCGAAAATTGCGGCGAAAATGGGACGCGATCGCAATCGTCCTTTACGCCCGGATTGGGAAACAGTCAAGGAAGAAGTCATGAAAAAGGCTTTATTACAAAAGTTTACTTCTCATCCAGAAATCCGCGAAATTTTACTCTCCACGGAAGAGGAAGAAATTGTCGAAAATTCTCCCATTGATTATTATTGGGGGTGCGGGAAAGATGGAAGCGGTAAAAATCGTTTGGGGTTTCTCTTAATGGAAGTTCGAGAAATTCTACGCGATCGCGCCATTTCATCTTAACCCATTCACGAGCAACTCGCGATCGTATAACATCCATTTTGAATTTTGAATTCTGAATTTTGAATTCTAGGGATTGGGATTATCGATACACTCATTAATGAAATTGAGAATATTTTGAGGGAGATCTTCTCCCGAGTTCAATTTCCGAGCAATTTCTTGATATTGAGAATAGGGAATATTGGCTCTGATTTTATCAAAAGTACAGCCACAAACAACTTGCCAAGTCGTTCCTCGGTCTGGAGCGCAACTCGCAATAAAAACTCTTCTTTCATTGGCTGGATAAGAGTTGGTAACGTTTGTATTGTCGCCATTTCCATTATTATTAGGTTGAGGAGTTTGAGCATGGGTTAGATTGGCCAACATCAATCCAGATAAACACAACCCCAAGGAAGACAATATAAATGAACTTGTTTTCATGGAAGTAAAATGGATTAAGACGACTAAAATAGTAGACTATGCCGAGGGTTAATTGTTTCTCGTAGAAAATATTTCTGACGATCGGGAAGCCGATCGCGTTAGGGGGTTAAAAAACGTTCCGATCGCAGCACGAGACCCTTTCGCAACACCTCTAAGCGATCGCCGCGAATGCGATAAGTATAGCTGCCATTCTGGGCGGAAAATCCCCCCGCGATCGCTTGTGCCGGAAGCCACAGGGAGGAAATGGGATGGCGTTTCCCTTGGCTGAAATAGAACAACTGACTGCCCGACCAACAGATCTGAATGCGAAAATTGCGGGTTTCTCGATGCAAAAGAATGTTATCCCGGCATTCTCTTGGGGGAGCGATGGCGTTTCCTCGCGGATCGGTTGCAGAGGTGGCATTTGCTGCCGTCGGATAGGGGAGAAACGAGAGCGGATCGACGGGATCGCGACCGTTGGGATGGATTTCAAAATGCAGGTGCGGGCCCGTACTGTTGCCCGTACTGCCCATTTCTGCAATGGTTTGACCTTGTTGCACGGGTTGACCGACCCGGACGAAAAGACGCTGATTGTGACCGTAAACCGTGCGACTGCCATCCCCGTGCTGCACGACGATCGCGTTACCCAATCCCCAATCATCCCAACCTGCCATGGTTACCGTACCATCCCCCGCCGCGAAAATTGGCGTACCCGCAGGCCCGGCAATATCGATGCCTTCGTGGTAGCGGTGAAAGGTCTGGGAAATCTGTCCCGCCGTCGGCCAGATCAGACCCTGGCGATCGCGGTGAGATAGGGTGAGAGAATCCTCACGGGGGACGCTTTCCACGGAACGATCGAGGGTTTGTCGAACGGGAATCGCGATCGCCACCGCCATCGCCCCAAACAAACCCAATCCCAATAAACTCAAAGATAGCGATCGCACGAACCAACGTTTCATAATGCTTTTGCTCATTGTACGGCTTGTTGTTGCGCTTTCGCGCCTCTGATGGGGCTGAGAGAGTCGCAACAACAAGCCTATCAATTTACGGTTTTCTCCGCCCTCTATCCGCAAACTTTTTCTTTATACCATTTACGAGCGACATTCATCACGGTTTTACTGACATCTTTCCAAGTCAGTTGAGCGCTTTCCAATTCGGCGACACTTTCTTTCTGGACATCGGCGGTTATCCATTTTAAAAATTCCCCCATTTTTTTCAGATCGAGTTCCCCGCCACAGGCTTCAGTGACTCCTTGTTGCAACCGTGCTTCTGTAACGAATAAGGCCGCAAACGCTTCGACATTTTTAGCGACTTCCGGATCGATTTGTACGGGTTTTTTCGTCTTAACCACTTGGTGCTTTTCTCCTTTCGCTTTAAAAAGGAGTTCGGCATAGGAAATGCGTTCGGCGAGGCGATCGCTTTGAGGATACATCACCAATCCTTCTCCGAGGCCTTCAATGCCAAAGGTTTCCTTGATCCAAGGATCGCAACGTTCCACCTCGGCAATGATTTGATTGAGCCGATCGCTGGCTTTTTGGAGTTGTTCGCGATCGCTAAAATCAAAAACCATGGGTTCGCCATAAAAGGGCAGCACGAAAATATCGGGATGAGGAGGAATCAGAGTGCAAATGCGATCGGGATCGATTTCCAAACGAGCGTATTTTCCCTCCCTACCCCCATATTGGAGAGCAAAAATCGCGAAAATCTTGCGATCGATTTGGGAAATTGCCGTGCGTCTTTGTATTCCTTTACCGCACCATTCTCCAAATAAGGTAAGATGCTCTTCTCCTGCTAGTTGAGCGAAGAAATCAATATTTTGCGTCACCCAATTGGCAAACCCGGCATTATCGCTTTCTGGGGTAATAATTTGCGATCGGCTTTGGGCGGCGATGCGTCCGTCGGTGAAGATTTGTATGCCCCCATTCGTTCCGTCTAATTTAAGTTTTGCACGATAAGTCACTTTTGGTGTTTCTCCGGCTATTTCCAAACCGCGCCGCACATTATGTAAGAGTTCGATACTCGGCCATTTTTGCAACAGTACCGATGCTTCGATATTTTTCTGACAATAGCGATCGCTCAAATCACACCCCACGGGTTCGTCAACTTTCCCCAATGCCATGCCGAAGGATTGAATCCCGCGCAGTTTGGTGGGTTTAATTTTTGTCCCGTCTTTTAACACCGAGTCACTTAAGGCAATGGCAATAATATCCCCGACTTCGTAGATGTTCTCTAAGTTGGCGATAATTTGGGTGGCTTCATAACCGGGCGCGATCGCGCTATACACGCGCAAAGCATCGGCGTTAGGATGTTGTTCGACTTTTTTGACTTCCATGGCAATTACGGGCATTTTGCACAACCTCCTGACTTCTCTTTGTAGTTTTCTGTATTACACTTGAGTGTAACATGAAGAAATACAAATGTAATCATAAAAATTGGGCAATTCAATCTCTTGGCCCGGAAATTTTTTTGAGAAAAGTCTTGACAAGCAAAAGCAAAACTGTAATAGTTGATACAGAAACAAAAAGCAATCGTTCATCTCCTGCAAGAGTTAGGAGACGGAAGTAAGGAAGTTTCCTGAAGGAACGCGCCTCATATACACTTCAAAACGAAACAAGGAGGCGACAGCTATGAAATTCACCTATCGTGGCATTTCTTACACCACCAACTCTACTTCTGCCAGCAATGTTCAAACCCAAGCAAGTGGTAAATATCGTGGTGCAACATGGCATTCTAACAACCGCAAAGCCACAAAGTCTCACTCTGCATTAATTTATCGCGGCGTGCATTCTGCTTAGACAAGGCCAGAACAATTAGAAATCGGGTCGCGGAAAGACCTCAAGATCTAGAAAACTGGAAATTGAGATTTTTACTGGAGATTTGCTTCAAAAGAATCTGAATTGCGGTTAAATAATGATAGAAGGCGCGAACCCGATCTGCTATGGCCAAGACGAAAACCGTTTATGTTTGTCACGAATGCGGTGCGGAATCTCCCCAATGGTTCGGCAAATGTCCCAATTGCGGTACCTACGGTTCTCTCGAAGAGCAGATCCTGCAATCGGGGATGGTCAATGCAAGGACGGGATGGCAATCCCAAAAACAATCGAGTCGTCCGGCACGGGGTGTCGCGGAACCGCGATCGTCCAAGCGATTCTCGGAAATTTCCGATGCAGGACAAACGCGATTTCCCTCCGGTTATGGGGAGTTCGATCGCGTTTTGGGGGGCGGTGTCGTCCCGGGGGCGTTAATTTTAATCGGGGGGGATCCGGGGATTGGCAAATCGACGCTTTTATTACAAACGGCCAATCAGTTAGCAAAAGATAAACGTATTCTTTATGTCAGTGCGGAAGAGTCGGGACAACAGGTGAAACTCCGAGCATCTCGCTTGGGGGTAGGTATGGCAGATGTTCCTGAACCGGACAAGATAAAATCCAACGGTCATGCCAGTGAGTCCAAACCCAGTACGACGGCGGACAATCTCTATGTTTTACCGGAGACAGATTTAGAGGAGATTTTAAGGGAGTTAGAATCTCTCAAGCCGAACGTTGCCGTAATTGATAGTATTCAAACTCTTTATTTTGCTTCCCTTACTTCCGCCCCCGGATCTGTGGCACAAGTAAGAGAATGTACTTCGGCCTTGATGCAGGTGGCAAAACGGGAGAATATTACCCTGTTAATCGTCGGTCACGTCACCAAAGAAGGGGCGATCGCGGGCCCGAGGGTGTTGGAGCATTTGGTAGATACGGTACTGTATTTTGAAGGCGATCGCTATGCGTCCCATCGGTTATTGCGATCGGTCAAAAATCGCTTTGGGGCAACCCACGAAATCGGCATTTTTGAAATGGTGGAAAGCGGGTTACAGGAAGTGACCAACCCTTCCGAGTTATTTTTGGGCAATCGGGAGGAGTCGGCACCGGGGACGGCGACGGTGGTGGCTTGTGAGGGAACGCGACCGATTTTAGTAGAGTTACAGGCTTTAGTAAGTCCCACCAGTTATGCCTCACCCCGGCGATCGACCACGGGAGTCGATTACAGTCGCTTTGAGCCAAATTTGGGGGTTTTGGAAAATCGAGTGGGGGTTTCCCTCTCTAAGTTAGTTTGTTTTTTTGGGTCGGGGGGAGGGGTGGTGGTGGGGG
>JBFRWJ010000511.1:0-7340 GCA_051439525.1 Spirulina sp.
AAACTTAATATTTGTCGAGGCTAAGAAAAACTTAAGCACACTTCCTTTTGAGTGTGATTTATTATAGATATCGATTAACGATCGGATTTAATACAATTGAGGGTTCTTAAAGTCGCCGCAGCCGCATAATTTCGCAATGAGGCCGAGTTGGGCGCAAATGCACTGCCTTGTTCGTTTAAGGGAGAGGCAACGCCACAATAACCCGACATTTGTTGGATCAAGGTGCTGGCCCAGTGTCCCGTCGTATCAGAAAAGGCAGTTGGCGTTTGTTTCTGACCCAAAGTTGAGGAAAGTCCTCGCTTGGCCTTGCCATATTCTGCCGCCTTTTTCATCACTGCCATTAACTCGGCTCGCGTCACCGGTTGAGTGGGACGAAATTGCCCGTCGGGATAGCCCGAAACAAGATTATTGGCTTTTGCCCATTGAATCTTGGCCGCACTCCATCGAGATGCGGGAACATCGGGAAAAGGATTGCTACTGGGAGAAGGAGGATTGGGTAAATTGATATTGGGAATGGTTTGGACGGCACCAAACACCATGGAAACCAATTGTTCGCGGGTTAGCGTGTTGAGCGGTCGAAAGGTATTATCTTCAGGAAATCCGGCAATAAATCCAATTTTGACAGCTTCTTCGATTTCCCTTTTGTAGATATCGTTGGAAATATCGGGAAAACTAGGGGTTGGGGTAGGAGTTGGGGTTGGGGTGGGAGTCGGAGTTGGGGTAGGAGTTGGGGTTGGGGTGGGAGTCGGAGTTGGGGTGGGAGTTGGGGTTGGGGTGGGAGTTGGGGTTGTACCATCATTAGTGAGATAGACGTGACCGAGGGTTTTGCCTTGATAGGTTCGTTTGGTAAAGCGCCAACCGGGTTCGAGGAAAAATTTATAGAGGATTTCGTTATGAGGACCGCTAAACGTGCCTCGGCTGCGAGCAATGGTAATTTCCTGCAACCCCGGTCGGCTGCTCCCCACGCGAGGTGTTCCGACTAAGTGCAGGTCGCCATCGCGGTTGACAATTCGCAAGAGGAATTCGACACCGTAATCTTCCCCGTTAATGCGGACGGAATACCCATTACTGTCTACGCTGCGACCGCAAATACCCGTAAAATCAAAAGTTCTCCAAAGCGGATCGATTCTAATCGGGCTGGTTCCGGCTTCGCTCCAACACCGTCGCTTTCCCGGAATTTGCTCGATAATGATGAGACTGTAAAGGCTGGTGCCAAAAGGCGAGGCGATCGCAGCGAAGGCGCTTTGATCGACTTCCTTCTGACCAAAGAGGGATTGGGCTTCGGCCACTGAGCCATGCCGAAGTGCGGCCAAGTTTATAGCAGCAAATGACGTTGATAGGCTCAAGACACCGATCGCTGCTATTTTGAGCGGAAGTGCAAATTTCATTCTCTTCTCCTTCCAAAACATTTTCTTATTACTTTAGGAAGAGTTTGTAACAACTCTTAACAAATACAGAAAATACACTCATACAATCAGCACGAGTGCATTAACATAATAAGAGATCGGTAACTCAACGCAAAGCCGCCTTCAAAGTATAATCAAAGGTACTCAGCCGTCCGCGCTGCCGTTTGATTCTACACTCAAACCTTATAACTGTTTTTCCTCTTTAAACATTGCGAGTGGGGGGATATTCCCCTTCTAAAAAGCGACCCTCGAGTTGCCCCAACTTCCACCAGAGTGCAGCCAGAATGGGGATGAGTCCGGCGATCGCAAGACTTCCCCACAGAGGCAGGCGATACCCGATCGCAAAGGGGAGAACAACCGCCGAAAATAGCAGCGCGATCGCGGCTAAAATTCTCAAGTTGTGTATCCGTTTTAAAGCTGTTTTGCAACTCTGGCAATGTTGCGTATGAGAGTAGTAGCGTTCGAGCAAGATCTCTCGGTTGGTTTCCGCCGGCGTAAAGGGTGAATGGGGAAAAGGTTCGCCGTAGGTTTCCACCCACTGACGATAAGCGACAACAAAGCGATCGGAACGGGTGGGCAGATAAAACGCACGAGCGTGAGATTCCCCGGAATTCGCCAGCTCTCGTTCTTGAAGATGCAGAAAAATTTGATCGTCTTCGAGGATACTCATTTGATTGAGATGAGAATACCAGCGAGGAGTCACTTTAAATACCAAGCGAGGAAAGGCGGATTTAAATCGGAAAGGCAGGCGGACAAGCGCGCGACATTTGCCTTTTTCAATGGGAGTTGCATAAACCACCGTCATCACCTGTCCGAAGGGACTTTCGGCAATATCGTTCCACATTAAGTTAGGCGCGACAAAGGTGGTTTTTTGCGGGCCGAGTTTGCCCCGACGCGGACCCTCTTCCCAAAATCCCGTAAACCCCGATCGCTCCACGGCGGAGACTTCTAATAAAAACTCTTTAGCATTGGCACGGTTGCCGACTCGGGGATGGTGGGTAAAAGAGACGTGACTCGGATCGAGAACATTTTCCAGTAAGGTGAGAGCATCGTAGGGAATATCCCGAAACACATCCACCATCGTCCACTGTTCGCTATTTTTGTCGAGGGGCGGCACGATGGGGATGGGTCGATCGGCTGCATTTTCCGGGTTTCCGGGGTAAACGAACAAAATCCCTTGCACCACTCGCGCGGGATAAGTGGAAACCGTCGCGCGGGGATGTAAGTGAGATTTTCCTTTTTCCTCTTGAAAGGGAATGCGATCGCAAGCTCCGGTTTCAGTAAAAGCCCAACCGTGGTAAGGACATTCCAGACAGCCGTCTTCGGTGATTCGACCTTCGGAGAGGGGAGCCAAACGGTGGGGACAGCGATCGCGAAAGACCACCCATTGCCGTGTTTTTTCCTGCCACCAAATGACCAACGGCTGTCCGAGCAAAACAAAGCGAGTCGGTTTGACGCGATCGAGATCTCGCTCGAAATGCACCGCATACCAAACTTCAGACCAATCAAATCCCTCGCATGAAGTCTCAGACATAACCAAAAATTTAGAGAAAATTGATACCGCAGCACAAAGCTATCGCTTAAGAAATTATAAAATCCCGGCGGAGGCGATCGCAACTGCGGGCCAGAATTTTGTCATTTTTGCCGATCGCAAGAGCGATCGTTTCATCTCCCTTTTTGCCAATGTCTGTTTTCGGCTAAAATCTGAGAAAAGTTTTAACCTGTATTGACTTGAGCGATCGAATACTACTTTTACGCTTGGAGCGATCGCCAAAAAGGAGGAGAATTGAGAAAATGATTGCCAAAAAAATCCATTTCTTCAAAGCAATCCAAAATTTATCGAACCTCAACCTAGAACACTACAGCAAGCGCAAACAAATCTTTCTCTTCTTTTGTCTGTGCTTCTTCTTTTTGACCCTCAGTCTATCCAGTTTGTTGTTACCACTCAAAAAATCATTAACTTACGATGAAAATTATCACTATCAGAGTGGCTTGGCCATACTTTCCGGTCAACCCTCTAAACGAGGAGAAACCAAGATACACGAGCGCAATGTTATGCCTATCTCTGCCCTAAATCCTTTATTCAGCAAAATTATTGGAGAGACGATTCCCGATTCAATTCTCTCTGAATCAATCAAAACATCAAATGCTATATTCTTAGGACGTTTAGCAACCATTTTTTCAGCCTTGATTTTATTGATTTATGTGTTTTGCTGGGCACGTCAACTTTATGGAGTTAATGCAGGTTTTTTAGCTTTGTCTCTATGCCTACTCGACCCCAATATTATTGCTCAGTCTCGTCTAGTTACTCAAGATATATTTGGAACCTGCTCTGTATTTATTGCAACTTACTACTTTTGGAATTTCTTGAAATTTAGGGATCGCAAAAATTTTGTGTTGAGCGCAATCTCGTTTGGTATTGCCCAAATCTCCCGCTACACGGCAATTTATTTATTACCCATTTATTTTGTTTTGGCGATTAGTTTCTATAGCTCGAATATTTTAAATCTCATCCGAACAAAACGGCTCAGTCTCTTAATGTCAGGAATCAAGTCTTTTTTGACTTCTAGTCTCGTATTTTTCTTATCAACAGTTCTGATCGTTAACATTGGCTTCTCTTTCGATCGAACATTTACACCGCTAGGAGATTACCAGTTTGCAAGTCAGACGTTGAATTCATTACAGTCTAGTTCTCAACTTTTGAGAATGTTGCCCATTCCCCTCCCCATATCTTACCTGCGAGGATTAGATATGGGTAAATACAAACAAGAAACTGGTTTTGGAAATGGCTATACTTATCTCATGGGTCAATTAGGTATCGAAAATAATGAAGTGAAGGGCTTTAAGGAATATTTTTTCATTGCTTTCTTGTATAAAGTACCTATTGCTACTCAATTAATTTTATTGCTAGCTATTATTAACTTAATTAAATATAGATCGCGAATTAATTTTTGGCAAAACGAATTTTTTTTAATCTTTCCTGCCTTATTTTTCTTTACCGTTTTCAGTGTTTCGGTGGTTCAGATTGGCATTCGATATATTCTGATGATATTCCCATTTCTTTTCGTTTTCTCTAGTCAAATAGCAGTAGCTTGGAAAATATTAAACGGTCGCTCTCGACTGTTGATAATAATTCTCGTTTCTTATTTATCAATTTCAAATCTTTCCTATTTTCCTCACTATCTATCATATTTTAATGAATTTTTATTCGATCGAAAGATGGGCTACACGATTCTGGCAGATTCTAATTTAGACTGGGGACAAAATAGATATTATTTAAAACAGTATCTTGAAAAAAATTCTGACGCTATATATATGAAAGATCGTCAGGGACAAACCAAATTTTTTAACAGCCAACAAGAGATAAATTTTCAACAACTTCAAGTCAACTTTGTTATTGTTGAGGCCAATCAATTATTGGGAATTACAGCCGATCCCAAACATTTTCAATGGCTGAGAGAGAATTACAAACCTGTGGATAGTATTGCCTATAGTTACTTAGTCTTCAAAATCCAGCCTCAAGATTTACAAGATAACGGAGTTTCTATTTTTAGTGACTCATCGCGTCCCAAATAACTTTAGTATCGGCAAATTGCCGAAACCGATAGACTTTGCCACCCCTGAGATCGTAAACGTGAGCGGCGGGGGAAGAGAAGGATTTTCCCGACTGGTGATGCTTTCCCGTATAGCAACCGATAACAATGATGGTTTCTCCGGCATCCAGATATTGCGCGATCGCAAACGACCAAGATTCCCAATCATCGTTAAAGGCTTTGAATACCTTTTCAACGACGGCTTGCGCTCCTTTGTGAGTCGAGCCTCTCGGAAAACCTTCGTTTTGAATCCATTCGAGGTCGGGAGTACAGATCCGCAAAAAAGCATCGTAGTCCTTCTCCCGAAACGCCCGATAGAGTTCTTGGATGACTTCAAGATTGCTCAAGTTGCTTTGCTCCCATTAAACTTTGACATTGATGGATAGCATTGTCGCCAAGATCGAGTTCGCTGGGCAATTATTACTCGATACCTTTAATTTTAGTGAAGATTTAGCATCGATCGCGATGAATTTCGATACGATCTTCCCCAAAAGCGCCTGCAAGCAAGGAAAGAAAGGAGAATTCATGTATAAAAAGCTGGTGGCGGCGACCTTCGGGATGGCATTAGCATTGGCCTTACCTAACCCCGCGCGAGCCGAAACCGTTCTGGAAAAAGTCGCTCGCACGGGCGTATTGACCCTAGGAACCCATCTCGACCTGATTCCCTATGTCTATGTGGATGACCAACAGAACGTCGTGGGTTATTCAATGGATGTGGTCGATCGCATTCGCACAGAGTTAGAAACCACGTTAGGCCGGGATGTGAGATTAGATATTATCGAGCTAAAAACCGAAGCCGAACACATTAACGCCATCGAAACCCGACAAATCGATATTGCCTGCGCCAGTCGGTTTACGTGGGAGCGCGATCGCTATGTTGATTTTTCGGTCAGTTACAGCCTTTCCGGGATTCGACTCCTCTCGAAACTGGGGAGCGGTTTGGGATC
Source organism: Spirulina sp. (assembly GCA_051439525.1). Classification (GTDB taxonomy): domain Bacteria; phylum Cyanobacteriota; class Cyanobacteriia; order Cyanobacteriales; family Spirulinaceae; genus CCY15215. The sequence goes on from JBFRWJ010000511.1 coordinate 5,947, forward strand.
CCCGGAATCTTTAATTGACAAGCGCATTGGCGTTGTCCCTAATTCCTTGGGCGCGCAGGCGATGCAGCTCGTCCAACCGGAAGCCACCCTCGTGTCCCTAAAAGACCGAGAATCCGCCTTAAATGCCCTCGAATCCGGCGAAATCGACGCGATCGCCGGAGATACCATTCTCTTAGCCGGTCTCTTGCTGCCCAAAGATCCGGGCCAGTATCAGCTTTCCCCCACAGAACCCTATGCCCGTTATGGCATTGCTTGCATGGTTCCCGAAGATAATTCGGGCTTTTTGGATACGGTCAATTATGCCATCGTCAAGCTGATGGAAGGCTATGTGACGGGAGAGGAAGAATCCGTCGAAACCGTCGATCGCTGGTTGGGAGAAGATGGCGTCGTGAGTACCTCTCCCCTTATCATTCGCAGCTTTTTTGATACCATTATCATCACCCGCGAGCAAATACCCCTCGATGATGACTAGACGCGATGTCTGAACGCGAAGCCGAATGTCGATTGTATGCAAACCCGAGGCAATAGTATGGAAAGAAAATCGAATCTCAGTTTAGTGGGGTTTCTCGCAGCTTTGACCGCCCTAGAAGTGGCAGCACCCGCAGCTCGCACCCTTGCCGCTCAACCCAAGCATTTAACCGTCGAGGCGAGACTGACTCGACTCAGCGACACCCTGAAAAATCGGGTTGACAATCTCTCGGAAACCAATCCCTCGAAGCCAGAAATCGGCGAGATCGTCGGGAGTTTTGTCAATCGCGGCGGCGGTGGCGGATTTGTCAATCGCGGCGGTGGCGGATTTGTCAATCGACGACCTTGGCGCAATGGTTGGGGTGATGGGGGAGGCTTCCTGAATCGGCGGTATTAATCGGGGTTTTAACTCACTTATTTGCTCGCCCTTGCATTCAAACCCGAGGAAACAGAATGAACAGAACATCAAATCTGAGTTTGGTCGCGTTTCTTGCGGCTTTGACCGCCCTAGAAATGGCAACACCTGTTGCCTCTCAACCCACTCCTTTAACTGTTGAGTCAAGACTTTCGCGACTCGCAGAAACCTTGAAAAGCCGGATCGATCGCCTACCAGAAACCCCCGAATTGCCCGGGGAGACCGATATCGTGGCACAGTGGCTCAAAACCCGTGGCGGAGGCTTTGTCAACCGTCCGGGGGGTGGCGGCTTCTTAAATCGCCGACCCTGGCGCAACGGTTGGGGAGATGGCGGCGGCTTCTTAAATCGGTGGTAATCGGCGTTGCGATCGCGCGCGATCGAGAATCAGAGACTTTCTCCCATCCCTTCATCATCAGACCATGACTCCAACCGCATTAAACCCCCAAGAGACTCCATTAAACGCCCCAGAGCGTCTGGACTGTGCCGCGATCGCGCCCCCAGAATTTGGTC
>JBFRWJ010000512.1:0-7525 GCA_051439525.1 Spirulina sp.
GTCTTTAGATAGCCTCGAAGAGGTTCCCTTATAAGGTATTCTTTTCAGCATTAAATTTTTCAACAAAATTGATATATCGGGATCGCAAGATTATGAAAAAACTTCAAATTCCTCCCCCATTAATTCATTGGACAACTTTGGGTGCATTACAGTTAATTAATGCGGTTATTATTATTCCCATTAGTTTTTTCTTAGCCTTGCAGGAAGGCTCTAAAGTTTTTTTGGGAGAAGTCTTTACCCTCTCTGGTGATTTTAGTCCAGAAAGTTCGGCAATGGCGATATTAATGGCGTTAGTGATTGCCATTATTGCTCTCATCGCTGGCTTGATTTCAATTTTTGTTAGTTTGGCAATGTTCCAAGAAGAAGAGTGGACATTATTGGGAACAACAATTGTGCAGGGGTGCATGATCGGTACGGAACTAACGAAATTTTTCTTGCCTGTCAAGCCTAATGTTCTCGCTTTACTGGGTTCTCTCACTATTGTTGTTTTATGTTTGCTCAAACTGAAAAAACGTGCGGATTTACACAAAAAAGCATCTGTTCCCCTAGAGTCAACTAGCGATCCCTTGCAAAAACCCGTACAAGTTCACAATGAACAATGAACAACCAATAACCAATAACCAACAACCAATAACCAATAACAAAATCAAAGCAAAAGCTAGAGAAATTGGATTTCATAAAGTCGGGATTGCCGAGATCGACTCTGAAGATGGTTTAGAAAATCATCTAAAAACTTGGTTGGAGTCGGATTACCATGCCCAAATGAAATGGATGGAAAATCCCAAGCGTTTTGATATTCGTAGAGTCATGCCGGACGCGCGATCGGTAATTTCGGTTGCTTTAAATTACTATACGCCCCATCAACACGAACAGGATCGCGATCGCGGTAAAATTTCCCGCTATGGTTGGGGGAGAGACTATCATAAGATCCTTCATAAAAAACTGAAAACCCTCAGCCAATGGCTGGAAAGTTTGGGAGAGGGAATTCAAGCCCGATACTATGCCGATACGGGACCCGTGCAAGATAAAGTTTGGGCGCAACGTGCGGGATTGGGGTGGATTGGCAAAAATAGTAACGTCATTACAAGGGAGTATGGCAGTTGGGTCTTTTTAGGGGAAATTTTAACCAATCTGCCTCTGAGTCCCGATCGCTCCCATAGCGAACATTGCGGGACTTGTACGCGCTGTTTGGATGCCTGTCCCACGGGGGCGATCGCGCAACCTTTCCAAGTCGATGCCAACCGTTGCATTGCTTATCATACCATCGAAAATCGGGAAGAAAAATTACCCGAGGCGATCGCGTCTCACTTAGAAGGATGGGTTGCCGGATGCGATATTTGTCAGGAGGTTTGCCCCTGGAATCAACGATTTGCCAAAGAAACGGATATTGTTGATTTTCACCCTTATCCCGATAATGTATCGCCTGCATTAAAGGAATTAGCAATAATTTCCGATCCCGAATGGCATCAACGCTTTCCGGCTTCGGCTTTGCGTCGAATTAAGCCAGAAATGTTAAGACGGAATGCCCGTGCTAATCTAGAGAATAATCATGGGGAATGGGTCAGAGAAAAAAATGACGATTGAATTAGCGATCTTTGATTTTGATGGCACGATCGCGGATACTCATCGCACCTTTGTTGAGATTCTCAATCAATTATCAGAAGAGTTTGGTTATCAACCCGTTACCGATGAAGAAGTGACACAAATGCGAGGTTTGAGTTCTCGCGAAATTGTTAGAAGATCGCAAATTTCTCTTTTTAAAATCCCCTTTCTGTTACGAAGAGCAAAAGAAGAATTAAGTCAAGAAATCACTCAGATTTCACCCATCTCTGGCATTGAAATTTCGTTGAATTCTCTCAAAGAAAAAGAGATTAAGCTCGGTATTTTAACCTCCAATATTGAAGAAAATGTGAGTGAATTTTTAAAGATAAATAACTTACAAAATATTTTTGAATTCATTTATTCGGGGAACACCATTTTTGGGAAAGATAGAATTCTGCGCAAGGTTCTAAAAAAATATCAAATCGATCCGAATTTAGTCGTTTACGTCGGGGATGAAACCCGAGATATCGATGCCGCTAAAAAAAGTGGTATCAAAGCGATCGCGGTAACGTGGGGATTTAATTCGCCAGAAATTTTGACCCAACATCACCCGGATCTCTTGGTAGATTGCCCGCAAAATTTAGCCGATGCAATTGTCAGTTTATTGTAGGCGGGCAATTTTCTACGCAGTATGAAGGTAGATTAAGAAATGCGATCGCGCCCTCCTCTCCCGACAGGGCTGAATTTAGACTAAAGTCTAATAACCCCAAAGCCAGTCTAAGGATAAGCTGGAGTCCAGACAGTCTAGACCTTATATTTTCTCACTCAGAATCCAAATATCCCAAGGGAGGATAGCCACTTATGGCATTAGATTACTTCGCTCCTGGCGTCTACGTCGAAGAAGTAGACCGAGGGAGTCGCCCCATTGAGGGCATTAGCTTGAGTATTGCCGGATTTATTGGTTTCACCGAAGACGTGCGCGGCGATGCCGAACTGTTCAAACCCATCATGATTACCAACTTTGAACAGTACCTCGAATATTTCGGCAAACCCAATTCTGATGGATTTACCGAATATACCAAAGACGACCAAACCTATTACCCCTACCTGCCTTTTGCCGTTCAAGGTTGGTTTTTGAACGGTGGCGGAAGGTGTTGGGTCACCAGTATCGGCACCAAGCTCCCCGGTGCCGAACCCCCACCCGCCGAGGAAACCGCGACCAAACTCCTCACCGCAGGGGGAAAACCTGCTTTAAGTGCCAACATCAAACTTCCCGAAGCTGAAGAGGAAGCTCCCGCACTTCCCCCCGGCAATGCGGCACGCATTGTCGTTGTCATTTCAGAAAGCACCCCCAAAGCTCCGGAAGACGAGTCCGAAGCACCCCCCATTGATGACGGACAGTATTTTAATCTCAAAGTTGTTTTAGGGGAGCAGGTTCTCGAGGAATACGATAACCTGAGCATGAACCCCGAAGCGGAAACCGCCGTTGCCGATTACGTCGTCACGGCTGTGGCAGAATCGGAATATTTGACGTTTAATGATATTTCCGTCAGCGGACAAGCCCTCTCTCGACGACCCGGGAATGGACTCTACGAAATTGCACCGCCTCCTTACATTTCTCCAGTTGACAACGCCGCCCGAGATATTGCCGGCAGTCGCAACGATCGCAAAGGCATGCAAGGGTTGTTTGAGGTGGATGAAGTGGCCATGGTCGCTTTCCCCGACCTGATGCTTCTCTATCAAACCGGAATCCTCGACCTCGACCAAGTGCACGGGGTGATGGAAATGATGGTCAGCATGTGCGAAAATTCCTTCCCCGGACCCCCCTATCGCATGGCCGTTCTCGATCCCCCGCCAGTCAAACCCGGTAAGAGCAACGATCCCGTTCCGCCGGAAAACCAAAAGCCCCAAGACATTGATGCTTGGCTGACCGCCTTCAACCGCCGCTCCATGTTCGGGGCGCTGTACTATCCTTGGATTAAAGTGGCCAACCCCGCCAATGCCGGTCGCCCCATTTTCGTCCCCCCCTGCGGTCACATGATGGGGGTTTGGTGTCGCACCGACCAAAATCGCGGTATCTTCAAGGCCCCCGCGAACGAAACTCCTCGCGGTGTTTTGGGTTTGGCTTACGACACCAATACCCGGGAGCAAGAATTACTCAACCCCAAAGGCATTAACTGCATCCGGAACTTCGCCAGTTACAATCGCGGTTATCTGATTTGGGGCGCTCGGACTTTAGTGGATCCCACCAATATTCAATGGCGTTATATCTCGGTTCGTCGCTTGATGAGCTACATTGAGAAATCTATTGAAATTGGCACCCAGTGGGTGGTCTTTGAACCCAACGATCAAGATTTGTGGGCGCGAGTCACTCGTACTGTCAGTAACTTCCTCGAAGGACTGTGGCGTGCGGGGGCATTACAGGGCGGTTCTCCGGCAGAATCTTTCTATGTGAAGTGCGATGGCGAACTCAACACTCACGAAACCATGATGATGGGTCGCCTCTACGTCGAAGTCGGCGTTTGCCCCGTCCGTCCGGCTGAATTCGTCATCTTCCGGATCAGCCAGTGGGCACCTGGAGGCTAAATCGGAAAAGGATGAGGGATGAACGATGAAAGATGAAGGATGAAATCTTCCTCGCTTTCCCTCTCATCCCCATTCCCCATTCCCCATTACCCATTACCCATTACCCAAATAAGGAGGAAAAGATGGGAGAACTTAAACCCATTCCCAGCAATCGATTTTATGTCGAGTTCGACGGCATGACTGAAAAAATGGTTGCCAGTGTCGGAGAAATGTCTTTTGAAGGAAAAACTGCAGGCCACGAAAAACCCATCGCCTCGACCAAGAATGGTAAAACGCTGTGGCAAAGCACGTCTTCGGGTTTTTCCAATAACCCCGATTTCTCCATTGAAGTCTACTTGGTTGAAGGCGATATGGATTGGTATAACTGGTTTTTATCTATAGTCCCTAAAAGCGAAGGAGGCGGAGGAAAGGGATTAGATGGTCGCAAAAACGGCAAACTAACCTCTTACAACGCTAGCGATGAAGTTGTTTTGGAGTGGACGATTACCAATGGTTGGCCGAAGAGTTACAGTGTCTCCGATTTGTCTGCTGATGGGAGCGAGTTAGTCAAAGAAACTTATGAGATGGTCTGCGAAAATCTTAAAAGAACGAAGTAATCGCAGACCCTCGAGGGAGCGATCGCTGACTCCCCAAATCATTAGACTTTTAAGGTTCTCAAACAAGGAGGAAAATAATGGCAAAGGATGAAATTCTCGCCAATTCCAAGTTTTACGTCGAAATTGACGGATACTCGGATTTAATTATTAAAAGCATTAGCGGCATGGGATCGACCATTGAATTAGCCGGATCGGATGCCTCCTACGGCGTCACGAAGAAGGGTGTCAGTGCCGTGCAGTCCACGGTAACGGGAGTCAGTAACTCAAACTTCACGATTACTTTTGTCGGCACTGCTCAAAACAAGGATATGTATGACTGGTATTATGCTTCTCACTCCACTGAGTTTTCCGGGGGAGGATCTACAGATAAGGGGAAACGTAAAACTGCTAGTATCGTTGTCTACAATCAAGGGGGAGAAGAAGCAGCTCGCTGGGACTTAAAGGGAGTTTTTCCCATCAGCTACAAAGGATCGCAAATGTCGGCAGAAGATGCGTCGCTTTACGAAGAAACGTTAGAATTTGGTTACGAACACTTCGATCGCGTGAAGTAACCCCATCCGCGATCGCGGGTTATTGGGGAGGATTTCCCCATTCCCAATAACCCTTTGAGTTCGAGAGTTCTGATTTTTTCATTCAATCTTTTTTCAAGACTATGGCTTCGAGTTCGCAAAGTGCGTTAGTTTTACCAGAAATCTTAACCACATCCCGATTTTATATTGAACTTACTGTAGACAATGCAGAACTAGTCGATGGTTTCTTTATGGATTGTCAAGGATTCCAACGCAGTTTCGATACGATCGAAATTACAGAGGTGACTCCCAAAAAATGGGGCAAAGAAGGAAAAAGCCGGGGACGAGTGGTGAGAACCAAAATACCCGGAAATACCAAAAGCGATAATATTACCCTAAAGCGGGGTTTGTGTCGAGCTTCAACATTTTGGAAGTGGTTTGCTGCAGTCGAGCAGGGACAGTGGGCGGAGCAGTATCGAACTGGAGATATCACAATTTATAGCCAAGGAGGAACTGAAGAGGCTCGATTCCGTTTTGAGGAGGCTTGGCCTGCGAGTTACAAATTAGGGGATTTAAGTGCTTCTGGAAGCGAGCTACAAATTGAAGAATTAGAACTCGCCGTTCAAGAGTTTTATCGCATAGTATAATAGCTCAATTCTTAAACGTAACAAACTTTAATTTAGATGGGTTCAATCGCGATCGCTCATGATACAAACCGAGTTTGAATTTTCTCTCCCTAAAGGATACATCGATGCCGATGGTAATATTCATCGCACGGGAATCATGCGCTTGGCAAGGGCGATCGACGAGATCGTTCCCATGCAAGATCCGAGGGTGAAAACCAATCCAGCTTATGCGACGGCAATTATTTTATCTCGCACTATCATCCGTTTGGGTGCCTTAGACCATATTTCTCCGAATATAATCGAGGGACTTTTTGTGGCGGATTTAAATTATTTGCAAAAATTTTATCGCAAAATTAACGAATTGGAAGAGGAAGACGAAGAAACACCAGCAAAAAAAGAGGATGCGCGATCGGAGAATGAAGAATAAGCCTTATAATTTGCTATTTCTGATATTGTTATGGGTTGCTACTCATCGTTAATCAACAATATAGCACGACGAAAGCAGGTTAGGACATCCCTAATTGCTGACCTCCAGTCACAATCTGCTATTCCCTATTCCCTATTCCCTATTCCCTAGCGCGTAGCGCTATAACTTGAGAACTACTTATCGATCGCCAATTTGACGACTCCTCTGCCTAAAGGCGAGAGGATTCTTAAGAGATCGAAATCCTTAAAGGACTCGCCAAAAGCCCGCTAGACACTCTGGCAAAACCTTCGTGCTTACTTTTTCGACCAATATTAGTCGCACCATTACAGTCAGCATTAATCAAATGTCCAGCTTGAGAACGATACAACCCACGCTTAACACGCTTACCACTAAAACTATGCTTGGTGGTGCTATTGGCGTTATAGGTCGGGATTTTGTCTTGGTCGAGAGCGCTAGCTTGGCTAGTATAAGACTCCTCTTGTTCTCGATATTCAATCCCGTAGCGTTGACACAAAGCCGACAATTTTTGCCTCAAGCTGTAGTGGGGAATTTGAACGAAATTTTGATTATTTCGTTTTCCCATACTGATTTCTTGTTTCCATCCCGGATTTACCCCAACCACCAAGACTCCGATTTTTTCGCTAATACACTTGTTGATAATCAGTCGAGCCGATTTACTCAAGTAATCTCGAACTTGATTATTTCGATGACGAAGCAATCTGCCTTGTCGGTTGGTAATCCCTTTAATCCCCTGCAAATCTTTTTGGCTTTGGTATTGAGAATTGAGCTTGTTAAACCACTGGTTAATGCTTTTAATTTTTTTGCCATCCACAATAAAGGATGCCCCCGTTGTGGTCACGCAGGTTGCCAAATTATCAAGCCCCAAGTCAATCGCCATGGCATTATCAGTGCTTACATCTTGAGGTTCTTCAGGTTCTTCTGTAATCAATTCAACTTCAAACCATTGAACCCCGCACTTGGGATGGATTCTTACTTCTTTGAGTTTTTTTCCTTCCAGACGTTTAGGGAAAGGAATACGAATAGAACCATACTGAGTTCGGAACTCTCTGGACATAGGAACTTCAAAGAACCCTTCTTTGACCTTGATTCTTGGCATTATCAAAGGAAAGTAACCCTCTTTTTTCAGGTATCTCGGAATCGAGATTTGTTCAAAACGGTAGTTTCCTTGTTGAGCCGCTTTTATCAGGTTAAAGAAAGAGCGAAACGATCGATCGACGA
>JBFRWJ010000513.1:0-2519 GCA_051439525.1 Spirulina sp.
CCTGAATGAACTCGCATATCGAAAGCTCAATGCTGAGGAAAAAATCCGACTGATGGATGGATTTTCAGCATTGAGAATGTTTTATATGATTCCACTATTCATTTTATTCGGAATCTATTTCTTACTTATAACATTTACAAACTTGAGCTTACAATATCTAGCATACGGTTATTTTATTTTTTACATATTAATTGTATTTTTTCTTGCTTTTCTCAGCCAAAAAACATTAAGTAAATTGGGATTGCCATCGAACTATCGATGGATGTTTACAGTTGCTCAAATTATTTCTTTAATAGGGATAGCTTGGTTCTCTTTGAAGTTCTTAGAATTGATGTTAATCATGTTCCCGCAATTCTAAAGAAGTCGTAGAAATCAAACTTCTTTTTTGTATTTTCTCGGAATTACGCACTCGCCCCTTAACTTTGGGGGATTTTGATGCCAATTCCTCCCAATATTCTGCTGAAAAGGTAAACTAAAGAGTTAAAGTACGATCGCGAAGCGCGATCGCAGAATATATTGCGCAATTCTCATGCCTCTAACCCCCAACCTCTCGGCGCTATCTCCAGAAAATCTTCCCTTCGATCTCGCCCTCCTTCCCCAACCCGCCTATCTCGTGGGAGGATGCGTGCGAGATGCTCTTTTGGGACGCAAACATCCCTATTTTGATGTGGATCTCGTTTTGCCTTCCGATGCGGTAGAAACGGCACGACGGATTGCCGGACAGTATAACGCCGGATTTGTGATTTTGGATGAAGTGCGACGGATCGCCCGGGTGGTCTTCGAGTCGGGAACCGCCGATTTTGCCCAACAGATGGGACGAAACTTAAAAGAAGACTTAAAACGGCGGGATTTTCGCATCAACGCGATCGCTTACAACCCCCGCACGGGAAAATTTATCGATCCCCTCAAAGGCAGAGAAGACCTCGAAAATCGAGTTATTAAAGCGATCGCCAGAGCCAACCTCGAAGACGATCCCCTCCGCATCCTGCGCGCCTACCGTCAAGCCGCCCAACTCGATTTTACCATCGACCCGAAAACCCGCAGTTTTCTCGGACAACTCGCTCCCAATCTCGCCAAAATCTCCGCCGAACGGGTTCGCCAAGAGTTAAACTATCTACTGGCAGAAGCCAACGGCGATCGCTGGCTGCACGCAGCGTATGAAGACGGGGTACTCCCGATATGGCTCGAAGATGCCACAGAAGAAAGTATTAAGCAAATCGATGAAATCGATCGCGTGGCGTGGTTATTAGGGAAAATTTGGGCAGAACTGGAAGCACATTTACACGATCCGGTGGGTCACAGTACCTCGGGGTTGAGTTTGGCTAAATTAGCCTCCTTGGTGTCTCCCGATCCCGATATCGCGCGATCGCAGTTGGAAACCCTCACTTATTCCCGTGCCGAGATTCGCGTCGTCCTGAATATCCTCCAGCACCATCCCCCCATTTTGTCCCTCGCCAACGCCCCCATGAGCCTAGAAGCCCAGTATTTTTTCTTTCAGGCGGTGGGAGACGTTTTCCCTGCCTTAGCCGTATTTGGAGTTGCCGTGGCTGCCTGTCGGGATATCTTAAGAGAGACCCGCGCCACCAGCGCGATCGCGCCTTTAGTCAATGCCTATCTCGATCCCGACAATCAAGTCGCCCATCCCACCCCTTTAGTCACGGGAAACGATCTCATCCGTCAATTGGGATTGCGTCCTTCCCCGGCGATCGGCAAACTTCTCACCCAACTGCAACTCGCTCGCATTACCGGTCAGATCGCCACCCCAGAAGAAGCCTTGCAATTCGCCGCAACTTTAATCGCTTCTCCATCGTCTTTTCAGTGAACAGTTATCAGTAAACAGTTATCAGCGAACAGTGAACGGCAAACAACCAATAACCAACAACCAATAACCGATATGCTTGACATTCAACCCAAAGTACACCCCATCTTTGCATCTTCTCTGCGGGTCTTGGCGATCGCTGCGATCGCCGTTGCTTCTTTCTCTCCCGTCGCGCGATCGGCAGAATTTACCCCCGAGGGGGAACGGATTTTCCTGAGAAATTGTATCGCATCTTTTAATACCTCTCAATTTACCCAAGAGCAAAAAGAAGGGATCTGCCAATGCGTTCTCAACGGCTTCAAACAAGATAGCGTCAGTAATGAAGATATGTCTAATTTTACCGCCAATGCCAAAGACCCGTCAAAATGGTCGGAAAACATTCGCCGCGTGATGAGTAGTTGCGCCCCGAGTTAGATTCTCGGGAAAAATGAGGGGAAGATTTGCGATCGCCGTTTTTCCGCCGCGATCGCCTGAAAAGCTCCACCAGAGTCAATGACTGTATTGAGCGCCATCAAACCTAGGACTTACGCACCCGCCCCCTAAATCCCCCAATCCCCCTCCCGTCCCCCTTAGTAAGGGGGAAAGCCAAAGGATACTTCGCTTTTCAAGGATGGGGCTAGGGGGTCTAAATTGCGTGACACTGCGTAAGTCCTAAAACCAAGTGAGAGTCAAATGTAGGGTGACACATGGTTCTGCAAAC
>JBFRWJ010000514.1:0-9685 GCA_051439525.1 Spirulina sp.
AAGTGGAATCGCTCTCAGTCCAAACAGGAAAATTAGATCGATGGATTATTTTAACACTTTTAAAGCCTCAGTTGTCCGGATCTATCATGGCAATGGTGCAGTTGTAGGTGCGGGATTTTTAATTACCCAGAAACATATTCTCTCTTGCGCTCATGTTATAACGGCAGCATTGGGGTTACCAAACACGACGATTGAAATGCCTTCCGAATCAATTACGTTAGATTTTTCTTTAATGGCAGCAGGACGGAAGTTAACAGCAAATGTCTGTTTTTGGCAACCTTATCAGACCGATCGCACGATAACTCCCGATCGCATCGGCGATATTGCCATTTTAGAATTGCAAACTTCTTTACCGATTAACGTTCAACCTGTAGAATTAATTGAAGGGGAGAATTATTGGGGACATTCTTTTCGCGTCTTTGGTTTTCCCAATGGTCATTCTCAGGGAATTTGGGCATCGGGAGTATTGCGAGATAGGTTAGCGAATGGTTGGGTACAAATGGAGGATATTAAAGCGCAAGGAAAGCGAATAGAACCGGGATTTAGCGGTGCGCCAATCTGGGACGAGCAAGCAAATGGAGTCGTCGGAATGGCAGTGGCAGCCTCTACCAATGTAACGGAAAAAGTTGCCTTTTTAATTCCGGCGCAGTTACTTATCAAAATTTGTTCGCGATCGCTAGATATGCCTCTGATTTCATCCTCCTCCAGACAGAATCTCTTTCCCGATCGCTCCCCCAAAATCGAGATTCTGCAAAGACGACTGAAAAACCTGTATTTGGATTATGAAACGGCGCACAATCAGCTAGATACCTTGTTGGATGACGTTCAATATAATAAAATAGAACGCAGGATCGAAATCATTCAAGCTAAAATTGATAAAGTAGAGGGAGAATTGAAGAACTTATCGTGAAGCGATCGCGAAGAATCAAAAAATACGAGATATAAATTTCATGCAAGATCGATTTAAAAGACGTAAAGATTTTCTCAATAAGCGTTTGGCTCAATTCCATGAAGAATTGTTAATTGCAGAAGATCAGTTAGAAACGACAATTGATGATGTTCAAGCCAAGCGTTTAGAACAAAAAATTGAAAATTTTCTTAAAAAAATCGAAACTTTAGAGCAACAACTTCAGCAATTAGACAGCAAAGAAAATAATGAGAATCGAACTGTTTTAGAGTTTGATAAAAATATGAGAAAAATCGATTTTTCTCAGGCTTTAGATATCTTTGAATCCGTTCTGGGAAAATTTGAGCGAGGGAAAGGCGCAGCCGTTTTTTTACTGCACGATAGCTTTCAAATGTTAGGAGAATTGTACTGGCAAGAAATTTGCGATCGCTTGAGTGAAATGACAAGAGATTTTCGGCATTATCCGATTGAATTATCCGCCGATTTCTTGCAAAATGAGATAGGATTGCTCCATCGACTGGCAGCACATCTCGGCATTGAGTCTAAAGATCGGCACGATATTCAAGTTATCGCCGAAACGCTTTGTAATTCCCTGCAAAATGGCAGTATTATTTTCTTAGAATTTAAACGCTGGGAACAATTGCCCGATCGCGCCGAGGCGATCGCGTGGTTTGTTGATGAATTTTGGTCAACGCTATTAGAAAGTTTTGTCACGACTTGCCAAGATCGAAAGCATCGCAATGTTAAATTAATCGCCGCGATCGATGCTGAAGAACAATTGGACTCTGAATGTTTCCAGTTATCTTGTTATTGCAATCTTGATGAGTTTTTTCCCGATAAACCCCACAAGAATAAAATCATTAATGTTCCGTTAAAATGTTGGACAGAAGAAGATATCCAAAATTGGCTTGATGCTTTTGCACCCATTAAAAGCAGCGAAACAGTCGATCGTTTGGCCAAACATATTTATAATAAATCCCGAGGATTTCCGTTATCAGTCCGGGAAGCATTACGCAAAGAATGGCAAAATTTTTCTTGTATTCAGTAAAATTATGAAACGAAAACAGTATCGATTTTATGGCGATCGCCATCCGGAAAATTCTCATCCCGACGCACCCAAAACGCCGGAACCTTATATTGCTTCGGAGGAACTGATTAAAGCGGTAAATTTGGCGATTTATTTGCGCAGACCGCTTTTATTAGAAGGGGAAGCGGGATGCGGAAAAACTCGCTTGGCTCGAGCCGTTGCTTATGAGTTGGGATTGCCTTTTTATCGTTGGGATATTCGTTCCACTACCAAAGCAGAAGAGGGATTGTATAAATATGATGCCATTTTACGACTCCATGACGTACAAATTGCCGAACGAATGGACATAAAAAGCGATCGCGATCCCCAGAATCCCCAAGATTATCGCAAGTTTGGCGCATTGGGAAAAGCCTTTCAAATTGAGGAGCGTCCGGCGGTAGTATTAATTGATGAGATCGATAAAGCAGAATTGGATTTTCCGAACGATTTGCTAGCGGTATTGGACGATCCTTGGGAGTTTGACATTCCCGAAACGGGAGAACCCATTAAGGCGCGACAAGAACCCATTGTGATTATCACCAGTAACAAGGAAAAAGGCAACCTTCCCGCTCCTTTTTTGCGGCGCTGCTTGTATTATTTTGTTAGATTCCCCTCCCAAGCGGATCTCCAACGGATTGTTACGGTTCACTATCAAACTCGGGAAGAAGAAAAGCAGGAAATACCTCCTTCAGCTTTAATCGAACAAGCGATCGCTCTATTTCAATCCATCCGAGAAAAAGGTTTATTCAAAAAACCGGGGACGAGTGAATTTTTGGATTGGTTGGCAGCATTGGCGGGTTTTCGCGATCGCCCCTTTCCTTCAGAACAGTTAACGCTAGATAATATTCCCTATCCCGAATTGCTGGTGAAAATGCGATCGGATTGGGAAAAATTGGCAGGAGATGGGGCAATATGAACCCAGGGGATTTTTACAGCATCGTGACCCAATTATTTCACCGTTTGCGACGGGATTTTAACTTGGGAATGAGAGAGTATTTTGTTGCACTGGAAGCAGTTGAGGGGGGTTGGGGAAATACGCGGGAAGAACTACAAGAAACGTTACAATTGTTGTGGTGCAAATCTCCAAGCGATCGCGCTCAATTAGAAATGATTTGGGAAGAACTCGCGATCGCGGAGACAACCCCCGAATCTCAAGACAGTCAAAGCGATCGCGAACTCGTTTCGCCTTCTTCTACTTCGGAAATGCGATCGCCAGATCCTCCCCAAACAATACAACCGATCTTACCTCAACCCCAAACCGCCCCCGAGTTGGCTCCCCTCGCTTTTCAACCTCCTGCCTTTCGTCCGGTAGAATATACAGAGGAGTCGAATTTTGAGACCTACTGGCCGGTTTCGCGGCGATCGATGGCGTATTTATGGCGGTATTTGCGGCGTTTTGTCCCCCAAGGTATCCCCGATGTTCTCGATGTGGCGACGACGGTGGAAAAGGCAAGCAAACAGGGTTATTTTCTCGCTCCAGTTTATCGTCAGAGCAGGCAAAATTTAGCACAGTTGCTCTTATTGGTCGATCGCAATGGTTCGATGGTTCCCTTTCATTATTTGGCGCGAGATTTGGTGGAAACGGCACAGTATGAAAGTACCCTCGATCGCGATCGGGTGACGGCGGTTTATTTCCACAATGTCCCCGCAGAGAAGGTGTATCGCGATATCTTTTTAACCCGTCCCGTGGCGTTTGCAGAGGTTTTGGGACAGTGCGATCGCTCGACTTCCGTTCTCATTATCAGCGATGCGGGGGCGGCGCGGGGTTATCGGCGTTTATCTCGCATTCGAGCAACAACGCGGGTATTGCGGCAAATTCGGCGCTACACTGAAGCTGTGGCGTGGTTGAATCCCATGCCTTCAGACCGTTGGGAGGGGACTTCGGCGCAGGTTTTAATGCACTTGGTGCAGATGTTTGCGCTGGATGAGGAGGGGTTGAGTCAGGCGATCGATTTTGTTCGCGGTTTTTAAAAACTTTTTGCTCTCGGGATGCGATCGCTAATTTAGAGCGAAAATGGAGTTTATTTGCGAGATTGATGGCTGTAGAAACACCAGAAAAAGAACGTGCCGAACAAACGGTAGAGCGATTTATTCGTCGCTTTCAGGATAATTATCGCATCTTTCTCTATCATGTCGCTTTGCCCCTCATTCTCACGCCGGAATTGGTCAATTATTTGCGACATCAGTTTACCCCAAAGGTGCCTTGGGTGGCGGAGGCGGATCTGTTGCTGTCGGATTTATGTCGTCCCGTCGGATACGAATTATACGCGATGGATGCCTCGGTGCGGGCGTTTTTGCTCGATCGCATGGAGCAAGAATTAGGAATGGGACGAATGCAGGCAGTTGCCAGAGGCGCGATCGCTTACACTCGCCATCTGGATCGCACCAATCCCTATTTAACCCCCCAAGAGAAGCAGGCGCAACAATGGGCGGCGATGGCGTATTTAGAACCGGGAAAAGTAGCGAGGGAGTTAGCGGAAGGGTTTCAGGGGTGTACGGCGAATTTGGGAGAGAATGTTGGCGATCGGGCGGAAATGATGCGTTTGGCAAGGATTACACAGGAGTTAGCCCCTCAGTTGCGAGAACATGAGGAGTTGTTGAAATATGCCAGTGTCGTGAGCGATCTTTTAACAAATTCTGGAGGTGTTGAGCAACCAGATGTATTGCCTTCTTATCAAATTAACGAAGATATTGAGCTAAGTCTTCCTGAGGATTTACTGGCAAATTTTAGAGGAGGAACAGTATGGAGAACGGCTATTTGGGGAGAAACTCGTTATGGCGATCCTATTCCAAAAGAACAGGATTTATCAGAACAGAGAATCTTACTTTGGCAGCAAAACGGCACGCAAATTTATAGTTGTCAAACCGAATTACCTTGGTTATTACCATTTGATGCTTTAATTATTCCTGTAGGTCCTCACGCTCGTTTAGGAGGCCGTTTTGCTCAAGCATTTCAAGAATTTTTAGGGGATAATCAAACTTTATTTCGCGAATCTGTCTATGCTGAGCTACAAGCCCAAAAACAAGTCGATCCGGATTCTCCTCTTGTGGTCTCCCTACCGCTAGAAATCCGTCGCCAACTCGGGCAAACTAATGAGAAAACATATCGAAAATATGTTATTTGTGCTACGGTTGAAAAAAGTGATAGCAGCATTATGCTAACATCTTTTCAACGCCAGCAATTGAGGGAACTTATTATGCAGTTGTACCCAACGAGATCGCCTTTTTCTGTCCTATTACTGGAAGAATTGGGAATTGATGCTGATGCGATCGCACCTAATGAAGACTATACGAAATTCGTGTTTGAACTCATTGGTTGGCTGGAAACAAGAGGTAAATTAGGAGAATTAATCGAAACTTTAAAACTAGCGCATCTTGATAATTTGAAGGTATGGGGAATTTTACGAGAGATTATCTCAATTAAAGAAGTTGCTTGCTCTGTTGAAGCTATCTTGAATCTTTCTAGAAAACGAGGCATACAGAAAATTGTAACTCCTTTGTTAGGAACGGGAGTTTTAAATCTTCCTGTTGAAGCAGTTGCCAGAGAAATGTTAATGACTGTAGATAAAATTTTAAAAACTTTTCCAGTTGGAACAATTCGAGAAATAACTTTTGCAGATCGTAAAAAAAATGCTATAAATATTTTAAATAATCTTGCCGACACTCTATTTAGAAAAAGCAACGAAAGTTTTCTAATTCCTATAGAAATTAATCTTCTTAAGTGCCGCATAGATATAAATCATTGAATAAACAAAAACGAAAATTGATTATTGATTGACTTTATTTGCACCAGAGCGATCGCATCCCAACCTGAATCTACAGGCCGAATGCGATCGCGAGTTAGATTTTAGGTTAAAATCAAAATAAAGTGGAGTCAATGAGAAAAACAAATGGTTGCTCAAATCCGTCAAAAAGCTGTTTCTCTCGTCAATGAATTGCCATTGAGTTTATTGCCAGAAGCGATCGCCTTGTTGGAATCCTTATCGAAGAAAACAAATGACGCGTCTGTTGTAGAATCTAGAGAAAGGCAATTAGTAGAAATTATCCAAAACAAACTTCCCCCAGAAGATCGCCAACGCTTGGATTATTTGCGCGATCGCAACGAACTCGAAATCTTAACGGAAGCAGAACATCAGGAATTACTCGAATATGTCGATCTCCTTGAAAAACAAGGAAACGAAAGATTAGAAGCCGCGATCGAACTCGCTCAAATGAGAAATATGGATTTGGATGAGATTTTAAATGAGTTTTCTGAGAATGAGGAAAACTAATGACAAGCGAACGAATTTCCAAAGCAACTCGAAAAGAAATTGCCAAACGTGCTAACTATTCTTGTGAATATTGTCAATGTCCCGAAAAATATATTCCTGAAAGTTTTACAATTGACCATATCATTCCTCGCAAAGAAGGAGGAGGAAATAGACTTGATAATTTAGCATGGAGTTGTTTGGGTTGTAACAGTCACAAACATACAAAAACTACTGCGATCGATCCTCAAACTGAACAAAATGTAACGCTATTTAATCCTCGACAACAAGTCTGGACAGAGCATTTTAATTGGAGCGACGATCTAACTCAAATTATTGGTAAAACTCCTTGCGGTCGCGCAACAGTTAAAACGTTAAAATTAAATCGCGTAGGTCTTGTTAATTTGAGAGAATTATTACGTGACACCAATAAACATCCAGCACAATTAGTTTAAGTCAGATCGAACAAAATTGCTATATGGATATCAACTAACATAGAGAGAAAAATTCGCGATCGCATTCCCCAATCAAATGATAAAACAAAAAGCGATCGCCACCTAAAAATGCTACAATAGCGAAAAGCAATCTTGAGATTCTCTGATGCCAGCGAGAAATGGATAGCACCACTCAATATCAACAAATAATTGAGCAAACAATTAACGAATACGCTCAATTGCGCTACTCTCTCGGTGAGGTAGAAAAGCACACTGTTTTCGATCGCGAAAAGAATCGATATTTATTAATGATTGTTGGGAAAGATGGCGATAAAATGGTTCATGGCTGCTTAATTCATGTAGAGATTATCAATGATAAAATTTGGATTCATCGCGATGGTACAGAAGATGGAATAGCTGGAGATTTTTTAGAAGCAGGCATTTCTAAAGGCAAAATTGTTTTAGGATTTTATTCCCCAGAAAAACGCAAGATCACCGATTTTGCTGTCTGCTAATTGGAGAAGCGATCGCAGCCAAACTCAAGATCGCTCAATCTCATCGGGATCGATGCCATTTTCAATTAACAACTGTCTGAAGCGATCGGCTCTTTCGCTTTGGGTTAGAATTAAATTCCCAGAAGCATTATAAAAGCGTAACCATAATCGCTCAACTCCTTTATAGATTCCTTGCCAAAGTCTCAATCCTAAACCCAATTCTTCTAACCATAGTTGATTATTTGTTAACTCTAATTCTTGATAGGAAGTATCCTCTAAATGAAACACCCGAAAATAATCCCATTCGCGATCGTAAACAACATAGTAGGGTACTCGCAGAAATTGTTCGTAAACTTCCCATTTTGTCGGAGGTTCATTTATATCTCTGAAGGTTTGTCCCAAGTCTTCTCTTTGTGTCCCCTCTGAGAGGAGTTCCACAACAATAAAAGGGTTGACCTGCTCTTGCCAAATTACATAACTCATGCGTAACTCTCGCCCATCATAAAGCCTCGGGACTCCAACGACTCCAAACCAATCCGGACGCTTATATCTTCCCGTGTTATTCTCATCATAGTAAATGTTTAAATCCATCGCCGAAAAAACTTGCTCTGATGAATAGGTGGGAGGTTGGAATGTTTCCTCTAATAGTTGAGCTTGTATGGGATGATATTGGTCGGGCAAACCGGATTCTCCTACTTCTTCACTGGGTAAATCGTACATGGTGGGCAGATCTTTCCGTTTGGGAGGGTTTGGGGAGAGATTCTTCTGCTTTGGGGTAAGGTTAACCATACTACAGAAATAAAATTATTTCTCTTATTGTATCACTATCTCAATCAATGTGGGTTGTTGGAGGATGAATGGGGAATGCGATCGCATTTTAGGCAAAGCGATCGTCAAAAAATGTTAATCTATGATACACTGAAAAAGTGTCATCAAAAAATATTACTTGACTTTCTCGAATATTTCTCGACCCGTTCTTATAGAAGAACGAAAACTAGACTATCTTTTTAATCAAGATTCAAGATATCCAACCCGATTCCCATAACTCCCCTCGTGCGGCTCAAAATGCCCAACAACTTCAAAAACTAGGAATCTATGGCGATCGCGAAGGAAGAGCAATAATTCGAGACCATTTAACAACTGTTGTCCAACAAAACAATAATATTGCTGAATCTTTTACCAATGCTTATGGAAGCAATATTGAAAATAGAGAATCTCTTTTAGCTGGATCGTCGGAGAAATTTTTAAAGATTTTAAGTTCGTGGGAAATTCTTCCTGATGAAACACGCAGACTGGTCAGTTGTCAGTTTTTTGGAAACTAAAAAATGCAAAGAATTAAACTTAAAACAGAACTCGATAATCTAACATTACTCGAACTCTTTTGGACAGAACCCAAAATTTACATTCCTCAAGACGGGTATAGTTGTTACGAACTCAAAGACAATGCTAATGTAATTCTTGAGTTTGGAGTCAATACCACCCAAGAATCTGTCGAACTAAAACTTAAAGTGTTTGATACAACGCTTTTAAATCTGAGTTACGAACAGGTTAAATATTTGGATATCATTGATATTAATAAAGGAAAATTTTCTTTTTCATTTACTCCCGAAACAGCTAATCTAGAAAGTAACCTTCAGATAGAACTCAGACCCAAAATACAAATATCTGGATCGACCGTTAAAACTTGCGGATAGGATCGCATTTTTATTGGGTTTATACAAAAACTAAGGGTTTATCTTTTAAAGGTGCAAAAGACTCCGCATCAAAGCGATATAGCTTAGCAGGTCGTCCCGCTCCTCGCGAGGTTTTTAGTCCCGTATCCTTTAAAAAGCCCAACTTTAACAAACGACTGCGAAAGTTAGAATAATCGGCAAAACTTTCCCCCAAAACCGTCCCGTAAAATTGATAGAGTTCGTTGAGAGTAAAAACGGGCGGTAAAACATCAAACGCGATGGGACTATATTCCAATTTATTGCGCAGTCTGCGATCGCCGTAAGTTAAAATGCGATCGCGATCGAACGCTAAACGAGGACTTTCTCGGACTAAAAACCAAGCCGTCATGCCCCCTTCTCGGGCAATTAACTCCGTTTCCTCAAAACGAACGAGGGCAAAATAACTGACCAAAAGATAGCGAACTCCCGACGTTTTTTGTCCTTCCTTTGACTCCCATCCGGGTTCGCAGAAAGAATAAAGTTGCTCCAGATATAAATTTTCCACCTTAATTTTTTCTTTTAAAATGCGATCGGCAGCTTGTTCTAAAGATTCATTCTGACGCACCAAAGTCCCCGGCAAACTCCACCACTCTTTAAAAGGCTCTTGGAGTCGTTTTGTCAGAAGAACAAAAAGACTATGACTTTGCAAATCTACCGAAAAAATAACATTATCTACCCCGACTCGAAAATCTGCGATCGCATTGTTCATTGATAATTTGTTATTGGTTATTGGTTATTTGTTGTTTGTTATTGGTTGTTTGTTGTTGGAGACGATTACCCATTACCCATTACCCATTACCCATTACCCATTACCCATTACCCATT